>SLDF01000138.1 GCA_007125435.1 Saprospiraceae bacterium | reverse complement strand
GAGCTAACTGCCCAAAGGATTTGGACATCTCTTTCGGATCAGCTAGTTGTTTTTCAATTTTTCGGCTTTTATAACTTATTTCCATGGGTGTATTTCATTTTGTCGCTTTGGGCATCACCCTTTGGGTCGCTACGTTTCAGGGCTCCCTAAAAGGTCGGCCTCAGCTTCGCTATTGCTACGCTGGGTCTGGCTCCTGCCGTCGCCACCCTTACACATCGCTGATGCAATCCCCGAAAAAACGACATTTTGAAATGCACCCTATTTCCATCTCAGTATTTCCAGATTCATAAAAGCGACTCGCAATGAAGTAGCGGGCTATGGCCAAAACGTCTATTGGAAATGTTGCCAATTACAACACAAATATAAAAATAATTAACGAAATAAGTTATTATAATTATTTTTTTGTACTGCTAATAGTGAAAAAGAGCTTTGACATTTATGGAAGGGAAAACTTATTGTTTTGCTAAGTTGTCTGTATTGTAAGCATTGTTGTAAACCTCTCTATGTGTACTACCGATCAACAAATTCATATCAAATGGCATTTTAATCGCTATGGATGAAAGTCTTTATAAAAGTGTTTTAGCCTGGTTTGAAAGGAAGGGGTGGCAGCCTCACCCTTTTCAGTTAGAGGTTTGGCAAAAATACGATGCATCTTTTTCCGGCTTGATCAATGCACCCACCGGTAGTGGCAAGACTTACTCCGCACTTATACCCATATTGGTCCATGGCTCCAGACAGAAAACAAAAGGAATAAAAGCCATCTGGATATGTCCGATTCGCGCCCTGGCGAAGGAAATAGAAATATCAGCCTTACGTGCAATTGACGCTCTGGGCATGGACTGGTCAGTAGGTGTCAGAACAGGGGATACCAGCCAAAGCGATCGGCGCAAGCAAAAGCTAAAGCCACCTGATATCCTTATCACTACTCCTGAAAGCTTGCACCTCATGCTTGCTTCGCCTAAGGATACTGGTGCTCTTAGCCATCTTGATGCCCTTATAGTGGACGAATGGCATGAACTGTTGGGAAGTAAGAGAGGTGTTCAGATGGAGCTGGCACTGTCTCGACTTCGAGCCATGAATGACAAGCTGAAGGTTTGGGGTATCTCTGCGACTATTGGCAATCTGGAAGAGGCGAAAGAGGTATTGCTCGGCTGTGGTTACAATGTCCACCGATCCTGTATAGTGAAGGCCAAAATCAAGAAAGAGACCATCATAAAAACGATCATTCCGGCAGAAGTAGAGACATATCCGTGGTCAGGCCACCTGGGCATACAGCTACTTCCCAATGTATTGGACGTTATTAAAAACTCCAAGAGCACACTTGTTTTTACTAATACCAGAGCTCAATGCGAAATATGGTACCAAAAGCTATTAGAGGCGGACCCGGACTTAGCAGGTGTCATGGCGATGCACCATGGCTCGATGAGTAAGGAACTAAGATCATGGGTAGAGGAGGCGCTGCACGATTGCCGACTCAGTGCGGTTGTGTGTACAAGCAGTCTGGACCTGGGCGTTGACTTTAGACCTGTAGAGTCGATTGTTCAAGTTGGCAGCCCTAAGGGTGTAGCTCGTTTTCTGCAAAGGGCAGGTAGGTCAGGACACCGCCCCGGTGCTGTCAGTCAAATCCATTTTTTACCAACAAACTCTCTGGAACTTATAGAAGCAGCTGCACTCAAAGAAGCCATTGAGAAAGGGAAGATGGAATCGCGGATGCCTGTAATACGAGCCTTCGATGTTTTGGCGCAGTATTTGGTCACTATCGCCGTTGGTAGTGGTCTAAGGCCGGATAACTTATTCCGCGAAATTATTACGACCCATGCCTTTTCATCATTGTCACATGAAGAGTGGCAGTCCATTCTGGGCTTCGTCGTTTCCGGTGGTAGTCTGAGTGAGTATAATGAGTATAAAAAACTCGCTAAGGGCAGTGACGGCATATACCGGATCATCAATAGAAGTGCCGCAAACAGACATAGGATGTCTATAGGCACTATCGTCGGCGACGGCACACTAAGTGTAAGGTATGTCAAAGGAGGTAAGCTGGGTACGATAGAAGAATGGTTTGTTGCGCAGCTTCACGCCGGTGATGTGTTTTGGTTTGCAGGCAAGCCATTGGAGTTTGTCCGTATAAAAGATATGACGGTATATGTCAAGAAGTCCAAAAGTAATAAGGGTAAAGTGCCTGCATGGATGGGTGGTAGAATGCCTTTATCTTCACAGCTATCAGCAGCTATTCGCCAGAAAATTGATGACTACATCCATAACAAAGTGAAAGATGATGAAATCAAAGCCCTGGCACCACTATTGGATATACAGCGGGAGAGATCTATCCTGCCTGACCAGTCTACATTTCTCATTGAAAAGTTTGAGAGTCGGGAAGGTTACCACCTCCTTATTTATCCATTTGAAGGTCGGTTTGTCCATGAAGGGCTAGGTGCATTGCTTGCCTTCAGAATATCACAAATCAAACCCATCACCTTCTCTATTGCTATGAATGATTATGGTCTGGAGTTACTGTCTGACCAGGAAATTCCTTTGGAGGAAAGCATTGAGAACGGCTTATTCGACACCAAGCACCTGGGACGTGATATTGGCAATAGTATCAATGCGGTCGAATTAGCCAAGCGTCGGTTTAGGGATATAGCTTCTATAGCTGGACTGGTCTTTAAGGGGTATCCGGGAAGAGAAAAGCGAGAGAAACACTTACAAAGTTCAAGTCAATTAATCTTTAAAGTGTTGCAGGATTATGAGCCCGATAACCTTTTGTATCTTCAGGCTTTTGAAGAGGCTCGCTACTTCGAGCTAGAAGAGTTAAGACTGAGAGACTGCCTTGAAAGGTTGAAAAAGCAGGATATCAAGATCATTAGCCCCGGTCGATTTACGCCATTTGCATTTCCAATCATAGTCGACCGTCTTCGAGAGCGCATGAGTTCAGAACAGTTGGATGACAGAATAAAAAAAATGAAACTGTACATCGAAAAAGGGTGATAAATCTGCTTAATGTAGATAACTATTATCAGCCAAGCTTCGTTATTAAGGGGTCCAGAATTGATTCTTAACCCGGATTTGACTTATGGGTTAAGACCGAATTATGTCCTGAAAATGCATAATTCGGTTTAAAAACCACAGTTTCAATTGAATAAAATGTATTAAGATGATGAGTAAGTATTTTATCTCCTTTGCCATGATGATGTGGCTGTGTTGTGCTGTTTCGTTTGTATCAGCCCAGAGCGAAAAAGGTACCATAGAAAGTGCGGTTGTAAGCATTAAGGATTTGTACATTTATGACGACGGTTCTACTAAAGAGGTAGAGACGGTAAAAGAAGGTGTTTTTACGGAAGAGGAATTAGACGGTTGGCTATCAGAAGCAAAATCCTTCCCATCTCTCCAAAGCAGAATTATTGAAGCCAGATTCCGTTTTGAAAATGGAAATAGTGAGCGCAGACGGTATTACTTTACTAATGTGGAACCGGCAAAAGAACCGGCAAAGATGCCGTCTTTCATAACTCCTGATGTAGACTTACCTGAAGAATACTTTTATTCGGATTCTTTATCGTTTGATTTTCCGGGGTTTGACTTTGAGGAGCTCACTGAGCGTCTGAGAGAAATGATGGGTGAGTCTTTTGCTTTTACACCAATGTCTTCTGGAGCTTATCTGGGTGTACAGACATCAGACAATGAAAGCAAAGGTGTACTGGTTCGATCCGTAATGCCGGAAAGTCCCGCAGAAAAAGCCGGTATTCTTGAAGGAGATTTAGTGATAAGTATAGACGATGAAGAAGTGAGATCGTCAAGGCATTTACAACAAATAATACGAGGCAAAAACGTTGACGATGTGGTCAAAATAATCTTAATCCGCAATCAATATGAACTGACACTTTTTGCTGATTTGACAGCCAATGCACCTTCGTTTGACATACAACAGTTTGACTTCCCCTTTCCTCCTTTGAACATGGAGACGCCTCCACAAGAAGAGTCAGGGCAATGGCCTTTTAAGAAAAAGAAAGGTGTTTTTGGTGTGACCGTTGTAGAAATGGATAATTATGATGGACTAAAGGTCTCTGAGATCGAAAAAGATTCTCCGGCAGAAAAGGCTGGCCTGCAGATAGATGATGTCATTTATAAGTTTGATGGTAAGAAAATCCAAAGTGCCAACCACTTCAAAAGTCTCGTCAAAGATAAATCAGGCGAGACGGTGAAGGTCCGGGTCAAAAGAGACGGTAAGTCTATGAACTTGAAGGTGGAGATTGATAGTATACATGAGTAAAAGATAAATCCACTTTGATTAAAGATGGTCACTTTAATCAGATGTTTTTCTACAGTCTTGCATCAGCGCTGTGGAGCGGGTGGCGTAGCGAAGTGGAGTCAGACTCGGTGGAGGTAACGACACCGAGGCCGAGCGAATAGCGAGCCCCGGAACATAGCGACCCGACGACTTTAGGAGGAGGGTGATGCCCAAAGTAGCTACATACAACACACCCATCAAAAACCATGTTATACCATTGTTATTCAAAAACTTATCTTCATTTTTAGTGCATTAATGGTTTTTTATCTAACTTTATGGAATGGAAAAGCTGTTGCTATAGATTTGTATGTCTATCCAGTGATAAACGGAAGCTTAATAAAATGAGTTAAGTTCAGGTGGCCTCCCAATTTTCTGCCGGAACGCTCTCTATTTTTGGTGTATGAAAATCTCAGACTTTAGAATGCGTGCCAAATTGGCTCTTGTATTTCTTATATTGCTTTGGACTATCGGGTGCAGCACTACTGAACATGATGAGTTTAGCAGTGACGACGAGATTGTTACGGTACTAGACAGCCTTGAAACGCTATCAACCTACAGTGACTCTGCACTTACACTTATTGAGCAGCTTGAAACAGACCCTTATGTAGGATCTAATGAAGAATTACACCTAAGGACACTGCTTGTAAAAGCTTACATCATATCCTCAAAGAATAATTTTAATGATGCTCTAAAAATACTAGACCATGCACTTGACCTTAGTGAAGACGTCGAAGATATATCCCTGGTTATAAGAACGTATACGCTAATAGGTACGGCAGAATCAAGATTGTCCAACTTTGAGAAAGCGCTTGAAAGTTACTTTAAGGGACTAGAAACCGCTGAATCATCTGACCATATACCCTTACAAAAAGCCATTCTTCACAACATAGGTATGACCTATTTTAAGCTAGGAGATTATGACAACGCCTTAAAGTTTGGAAAAAAATCGATTGCTTTGGTTTCACTGACAGGCGAAGATCTCGAAATAGGAACGACCCTTAATTCAATAGGAAACTCATATAAAAAACTGAATGAAAGGGACTCTGCCATTTATTACTACAAGTTAGCATTAGAAGAGTTTGAAAAGCAGGGTTCTCAATATGCTTTGGCCAGCATCGAGTCTAATATTGGTTTGTATTTAGCTGAAAATAAAGAAAGCGAAGAAGCAGAGACGTACTTCTTGAGTGCATTGGAAAGAATGCGGAGTATAGGTCCTAACCCTAACTTTCAAACTGTGTTGACAGCCTATTCTGGCTTATTGATCAATACAGGTAGAGCGCAGCAAGCGCTTGAGTTGCTATTGGAAGCAGAAGAAATGGCTGTTAGCTCAGGAAGTAAGGCAGCCCAGCTTAATGTGTACTTAAAAATGGCTGAGGCATATAAGGCTATTGGACAAATTAACACAGCCTATGAATATCTTGACGAAGCTTATGACCTAAACGATAGTATCTATGACGACTATCTTGCAACCGCGGCAAAAGAGAGCGAAGCAAAGTTTGAAGCAGAAAAAAAGGAACAGGCATTGGTGCTTAAGCAGGTAAAGCTATCCCAACAAAAGAGGTACATATGGGCAGGGAGTATTATTCTCTTCTTCATGGTCATGTTAGCAGGAATGCTTACATATATTATATCAAGGCAAAGAAAGTTAAATGCCATTGTTAATAAACAACGTTCTGAATTAGAGAAAAAGGCCAAAAAACTGGAGCAGAAAAATGAAGAGTTAAACAATCTGAACACCATGAAAAACAAGCTCTTCTCTGTCATTTCTCATGATATAAGGACACCAATCCACAGCATACGCTCTACTATCGAATTGCTGAAAATACAGGAGAAAGATGAAACACTGGAACCGGAGTTGATCGAAGAGCTAGAACATTCTGTTACTGTATCAACGGATATGATTCAAAAGCTTTTGCAGTGGTCAAAAGTTCAACTCAAAGGGTTCTCGGCCAAACCGCAATTGGTCAATTTGTTTGAAATGACAAACGAAGCTCTTGATCCTTTAGAAAACCATGCTGATAGAAAAAGCATCATTTTAAATAATTGGATTGATAGTGATGTTTTTTGCTATACGGACCGCGACGTGATAAGAGTAATCATTTATAATCTAACTCAAAACGCCATTAAGTTTTCTCATGAAGGAGATACTATTGAAGTGTCTGCCAAAAAAGAAGGCAATAGGGTTATCATCTCTATTGAAGATAATGGTGTAGGTATGGATCCCTCCACATATAAAAAACTGAAATCAGGCGGAGAGTTTGTGACCAACTACGGCACAAAGAATGAAAAGGGTGCAGGGCTTGGGCTCATGCTATGTAGGGAGTTTATACATATGGTCAGTGGCTCCATAGACTTTGAATCAGAACAAGGGAAAGGGACGACATTTTTTATTAACGTGCCGGCATACAAAAGTTCTTCTTTAACAGAAGCTGAAGAAGCAACTAAAGAAATATCAGCAGAGTAGCCAATTGTGTTGAATGAGTATATTGGAATGAATGTGCCAGATTGGTCTCAATCAAAAGACTTGGTGATAAATTCGACTTGTAAAATACAATAAGCCGAATCGACTATTTTTGAAAAGTCAAAATAGGTTTTTCATTACTTATCATGATTAAGTGTTTATCGTCATTGTCTAGTTTTACAGCATCAATAGAACGTAATGCATCAAAAAACACATGTTCACTTGCATTTTGGCAGTCCATCTTAGTCTTAAGCGTAATATCCTCAATGGTGAAAGAGTGGCCATCTAAAACAAAGTCAGCAAAAAAAGTATTACAGCTACTATTGCCCTGCAATTTATTGTCTTCGATACTAAGCGTAAGGAAAGGAACACGCTGCATGAACAACTCTTGATAGCTAAATGGTTGCTCTTGAATATCCATTAAACGCCATCTCACATCGCCAATTTTTTCAGCAATAGCAGTGTCATCAGAGCTTGGTGATTGTCCATTTGTACATGAAACAAAAGTGAGAAATAAAAAGAGTCCAAGTAAATGTGTCTTTTGCTTGAAGTAAAACATGATTAAACTTTAGTTTGAAAACATAATGTTGATTAAAAAAGTTGTTTATTGTTGTGGATAGCGGGTTAAACTCGGATTATGCATTGGAAACTCGTAATGAGGGTTAAAATCGACGAAGGAGATTCACGAATGCAATATAAAAGCAATATGAGTAAATGGCGAAAAAATAAGTGGTTTTGTGAATGAGCCATAGTCAACCCTACGGTGATTGAACAAAATCAAGCAAAGTGACTTATTTTGAAGCCATTTACTCACGCTATTTTGTTTTCTTTATTTGTGTTCGTGAATCTCCTTCGTCGATTTGAAGCCGTAATACCCGCCTGATGCCATCGACAGGTGGCGGGTAGGGATTTTCTAATGCATAATTCTATCTAACTTGTTTTTATATCATTGATAATCAACTATTTATGGTTTTGTACTTTTCAATACGATTCACTTGATTTGTCAAAAAAGTCAGCTCTTTTTTGTCAGTTTTATGAACTCTTAAAATCCGGGTTAAATAGCAGATAGCAGATTATGTTGAATCGAAAAATGATTTGGGGAATTGTGATGCTCATGGCTACGGCTTTGATAGGCATCATGTTAATTCAAAGCTATTGGATCAATTGGTCTGTACAGCTAAATAAAGAAAAGTTTGATAAAGCTATTTATGAATCTTTAAACAATGTAGCAGACCGATTGGATAGAAGAGAGAAAGATAGGGCATTGGAGCTTTTAGAGCAAGAAAACTATCCGGATGAGCTAATCGATGATCGGATATTTGACAGTCCCGAGACTATAGAGGGAGAGACAGCTAATGTTCAAAATAGAGATGGGCGACCTTATTTTAATTTGTCAAGCAGATCCCTGGCGGAAAGGGTAGACTTAGAGGCTTTGGACCACTATTTAGAATACGAACTGAACAATAGAGGGATAAATTTAGATTACAGTTATGGCGTCATTTCAAATAGGCATAAAAACTACATCATCATGGACGGCTATTATGTTTTTGATGAGATTTTGCCGGAAGTTAGTAATACCGGCATGAATACCGGACTGGACAAAAGCCCATATAGGGTGGAGTTGTTTAAGGACCCTAATCGCCTCATTGCCCCAGGATATTTAGTCATTTACTTTCCAAAAGCAGGAAGAAAAGCCTGGGAATCAGTGTGGCAAATGCTTGCCGGCTCATTTATTTTTACCATTTTAATACTGATTTGCTTCACCTACACGGTATTAATCATATTCAGACAAAAGCGTGTGTCCGAGATGAAAACAGACTTTATCAATAATATGACACATGAGTTTAAGACACCTATTGCTACCATTTCACTGGCTACAGACTCCATTACAAACCCTAATATTCTGAATAACCCAGAAAAAATAACTCGTTTTACCAATATAATTAAGCTTGAGAATAAGAGAATGCTGGGCCAGGTAGAAAAGGTGCTACAAATGGCTCAACTGGAAAAACAACAGGTTGAAATGAATATGGGTGAGGTCGATATACACGAACTTATCAAACATGCCTCAGACCATATCAGCCTTCAAGTAGAGAAAAGGGGTGGCGCGGTTATTTTTCATCCTGAGGCACAGAGCTCTATAATCGAAGGTGATTACAACCACCTGTCTAATGTCATTCATAACCTACTTGACAATGCCAATAAGTACTCAAAAGAAAGTCCGATAATTGAAATCAAAACTTCTAATTCTATTAAAGGCATTAATATTTCTATCAGTGATAATGGAATTGGCATGACAAAGGAGCAGCAAAAATACATCTTTGAACGTTTCTATAGAGTACACACAGGTAATGTACATGATGTCAAGGGCTTTGGCCTTGGGCTTACATACGTCAAGTCAATAGTAGAATCACACTACGGCAGCATAGAAGTAAAAAGCGAGCCTGGGAAGGGTTCGACCTTCATGGTTTTTCTACCATTCAAACAAAGCAAAAGAAATTGACGTCAAGATCATATGAAGCCGATCAGGTAATCGGTTGATTTTTTTTGCTTTGTAGATACTATTTTTTATAAAAAAGCATTTTGATTATAACTTAATACATTCAAAAATGAGCGACCAGAACCCACAAATATTACTAGTTGAAGACGATAAGAACTTTGGAGATGTCTTAAAATCTTACCTTGAAATGCATGACTTTAATCTCACGCTGGCAACAGATGGCGAAGAGGGTCTCAATGCATTTAAAAAAAGTAAGTATGACATATGTATTCTAGATGTGATGATGCCTAAAAAGGATGGATTTACCCTTGCGAAAGAAATTCGCGTGGAGGATAGAGATATTCCACTAATCTTCTTGACCGCCAGAGGTATGAAAGAGGATGTCCTCCAGGGATTCGAGCTGGGCGCTGATGATTATATTACTAAGCCCTTTAACTCTGAAGAGTTGCTTGCAAGAATTAATGCTATCTTAAAAAGAAGCGGGGGCAGAGATAATGGTATAGATCAGGTCAAAGAGTTTAGTGTTGGCAAGTATGTGTTTAACTTCCCTCTAAGAATTTTGACATACGATAGCGACAGCGAGAATGCTGAGAAGCTATCTCCCAAAGAGGCAGAGTTACTAAGACTCTTTTGCTACAATAAAAACGAAGTTGTGCCAAGATCTGAAGCCTTGACAAAGATATGGGGCGAGGAGAATTACTTTACTGCCCGAAGTATGGACGTTTTCATCACCAAGCTTCGCAAGTATCTGAAAAGGGATGAAAACATAGAAATCATTAATATTCACGGCAATGGTTTTCAGCTTCAGGTAAAAGAGTGAGCAACGCCCATCGCAATTATTGTGTAGTCTTTAATTTGACTTTCTCAAATATTTTTCGAAGCGAGTTGAAGGGTAGAGCGTTTTGGCTTTTGGGGCATTACCCTCTTGATGATACTGCTATTTCTCATTACCGTTACTTGTCTCTCCAATGCTGAGCGAGACAGTTATCCGTTATTCGTAACGCAGTGATTCGATAGGGTCCATTGAGGCGGCTTTAGTAGCAGGATAAATGCCAGAAGCAAGGCCAACTACAAAACAGGTAATAAGGCCACTAATAATCCACACCCACGGTATCAAAAAACTACCACCTACAAATAGGGTAACAACGTTGCCGGTCAATATCCCTAATATCACGCCGAAAATGCCTCCAATCTGACAGATAACAATAGACTCCGTAAGAAACTGTATGAGGATATTTGATCTGGTAGCGCCAAGTGCTTTGCTGATACCGATTTCTCTGGTTCGCTCAGTGACGGAGACAAGCATAATGTTCATGAGACCTATGGCTGCACCCAGTAATGTCACAATACCTATACCTATAGTTGCAGCTCGCAGAGTGACCGTATTTTCTTTGATGATATTGAGTATACTATCGCTTTTGCGCATTTCAAAATCATTAGGGTCTCCGGGCTTTAGCTTCCTTATACTGCGCATGATGCCGGTGGCGTAGTCTATCGAAGCGTCAATAAGCTCCGGGTTAGTTACTGCCACTTTAATTTGAAAATCGGGGCTGGAGCTAGTGGACATTTGTCTCCCATTGAGAAGAGGTATCATGACTTGTCTGTCACCGCTTTGGTCAAAGCCACTTCCCTGAGAGGCAATGATGCCAATTACTCTGTATGGTGAGCTTCCAATCCTTATGATTTTATCCAGAGCTTGATCGGCCTTACCTCCAAAAAGAGATTTCACAATATCTTTTCCTATAATGACACGTTGAGCACCCTTTTCACTTTCTAAAGCAGAGAAGTTTCTTCCATATTCTATTTCTATTCCTGAAGCAAAGAGATAGTTTTCGTCGATACCCCTCACAGTGACATTAGGATTGGTGCTTTCATTGCCATATTTTATGGTAGACAATGAGGAGACTAGAATACTTACACTCAATTTGTCAGGTCTTTCATACCTTTCTTTCAATATCATAGCCTGCCTGAAGGTAATTCTCTCTGACCGTCTGATTGTTCGCCCTCTTGTTCTACCAACTAACTCTGTACCTGATGGACGGATGGTATATGAATTGGCTCCAATGCCGGAAAAACTCGTACTCATAGAGTACAAGATACTATCTATTGCAGTGAGGATCCCTACAAGAGCTGTAATACCAAGAGCAATGATAGATGCCGTCAAAACAAACCTCAAAAAGTTACCTTTGATAGCTCTTAATGCTTGGTTTATGTTCTCTATTATACCCATTAATGTCCGTCGTCATTTTGATCCAATGCTCAAAAATAAACGAGAGCCTTTCAATAAACGAAGATTTTCGATTAAGCCGTCTCATTAACAGATTAATACATGCGGTTGTGGATAAGCAGAGGGTTTATTGATCTGTTTTCTAGCAGATTTGGAGACTTTTGAGGTAATGAATAACTATTCATCTTTGAAGATAAACGTCTTCTTCTCATCAGGCAGGGCGAAACCTCTATACATGCCTTCAGAGTTGAAGACCATGACGATTCGTCCATTCTTGTCCAGGCCAACTATTCCACCATCACCTCCGAGGCCTTCTAATTGATTAAGGATGACATCCTCGGCTGCTTCTTGTAGGCTAGCACCACCATACTTCATCTGGGCATGTATATTATGCGCCACAGCAAGCCTTATAAAATATTCACCATGCCCGGTTGCAGAAATACCACAGGTGTTATTGTCTGCATATGTAGCAGCGCCGATGATCGGAGCATCGCCAATCCGGTTATACCTCTTGTTCGTCATGCCGCCGGTAGAAGTGCCTGCCACTATATTACCTTCTTTGTCCAGGGCGACTGCGCCTACAGTACCATGTCTGGTTGCTGCATCTTGCTTTTCATTGTTCGCCTCTTTTTCTTTTGACCTTTTTAGACTCTGAATCCGTCGTTCTGTCAAGAAGTAATCCGGATCAACAATATCGAGCCCCAGTTCTTTGGCAAATTGATCGGCACCATTGCCTACCAGCATGACGTGTGGAGAAGAATTCATGACACCTATTGCCGCCTTTATAGGGTTTTTTATAGTCTTGACCCCACCCACGGCTCCTGCATCCAGATTATGACCGGTCATGATAGAAGCATCGAGCTCGGTGGTGCCATCATAGGTCAACACTGCACCCTTACCGGCATTGAATAGAGGCTCGTCTTCCATTATCACAATGGCGGCTTCGACGGCATCAATAGCCATGCCCCCCTCCTCGAGTATTTGCCGCCCTGCTGATAATGCACGTGTCAAAGCTTCATGATATCGCTGTTCCATGTCCTCAGTCATATTCTCCTTCAATATAGTACCGGCTCCACCATGAATCACTAGAGCATATTCGGGATTTTCTGTATTTGATGACATTGGGTATTTGGTTTGACACTGCATACACATCAAGCATGTGAAAGCTAATAAAGAATTAAAAAGAAATGGCCTCATATGGATTTTTTGAATTTTCATCGCACTTGGTATGTTATGAAGTTTGTCTTTCATTTTAGCACTTTGGGCATCACCCTCCTCTTCGTTACGGGTCGCTACGTTACAGGGCTCCCTGAACGGTCGGCCTCTACTTCACTATCGTTGCGTAGAGTCTGGCTCCTGCCGTCGCCACCCTTTCACATCGCTGATGCAAAATCATAAAAAACGACACTTTGACCCTCATCCATAATTAACCCCTGCGTATTCTTTTACTGCAATTAAAACAATCAGACATAAGTATAAAATGATTCTATAGACGATATGTTTTGATTGTATTTGCACAGGTTAAACCCGCTTTATGCATTAGGGTTTCGTAGT
>SLDF01000323.1 GCA_007125435.1 Saprospiraceae bacterium | reverse complement strand
TAGAGCTTAGAGAATTTTACTTTAGACGAGTGCTGAAGAGAGAGCATAGCCTTAAGTGCTACGCGACCGATGAAGCAGGAAGTATAAAGTAAAATTATCAAGCAGTGCAGCAGTCTAGCCTTTGAAGATGGCATCAAGGGTAGCCTGACTCCGTAAGTATTTTTTTTCGAAGATATTGCACAAAAGAGCAAGACTTGGGATCATTAAGATGGCTATTTTCAGACTCTAAAAAGCGACCCGACGACGACAGGAGGAGGGTGATGCCTAAAAGGAAAAACAAAAAAAGTGCTTACTTTGGCTACAATAAAGCAATCAACAATAGGCTTATCTATGGTTATCAAGGTTGTAAGTATGCTGTGATACTTGTCTAAGCTCTGAACACGAGGTGAGTCACTTAGGAGCGTCGTACCATGTTTAGATAAAAGAATAAATAATAGGTAAGGATTATTATCTTTGCGTGCAACTTAAATACAAGGGAGTATATGTTGCATTCAATGACCGGCTACGGAAGGGCTACAGGCAATTATGGTGATAAGACCATAGATATAGAGATACGATCTGTCAATTCTAAAGGGGCGGATTTTAGGCTTAGAATACCAAATAATTACAAAGATAAGGAGGGTTACTTCAGAAGGCTACTTCAAGAAAAGGCAGAGCGTGGCAAGGTTGATGTAGTCATAGAGGTTACTTCGCCCTATGGTGAAGAGCAGTACAGCCTGAATAAGCTGCTGTTCAAAAAATACTATGAGGAGGTGCGAGATACACTTGCAAACATAGGCGGCAAGGAAGAAGGTATTGCTAATGCAATTCTCCGAATACCAAACATACTGAACCTGGAAGAAGTAGAGCAAGACCCGCAAGAATGGGCTGTGATAAGTGAGACCTTCGAAAGTGCTATGGAAGCATTTGTAAAGTATAGAATAGAAGAAGGCCGCATATTGCTGGATGACTTCCAGGCAAGAGTAGAAAACATATTGGTAAAGCTAGATGAGGTCGAACCATATGAAGTGGAGCGTGTTCCCAGAATGAAAGAGAAGCTCCAGCAACTATTACAGACACAGTTTACACCTGAGCAAATTGATCAAAATAGATTTGAGCAAGAACTCATCTTTTATTTTGAGCGCTATGATATCACGGAAGAAAAAGTCAGACTGAGACAGCATTGTGATTACTTCATGGATGAGCTCAACAGTCAGGAGCATGCAAAAGGTCGTAAGCTAAACTTCATATCCCAGGAGATGGGCAGAGAAATCAATACGTTGGGCTCCAAGGCCAACCACTCAGAGATACAGAGAATCGTAGTGATCATGAAAGATGAGCTGGAGAAAATAAAAGAACAATTGGCCAATATTGTCTGATCAGATGAAGAGGTCGTGGTGAATGATAAGAAATACAGTATAAAAAATGACATCATTGAAAAAACAATTGTTGGTATTCACTGCTCCATCGGGTGCAGGTAAGACGACAATTGTAAAATACCTATTGGAGAAATACAATCAATTTGCATTTTCAGTCTCTGCAACAACAAGGGGAAAGCGGTCAAATGAAGTCGACGGTAAGGATTATTACTTTATCAGTCAGGACGAGTTCAAGGTCAATATCCAAGCCAACGCTTTCGCAGAGTGGGAAGAGGTGTATGCCAATCAGTTTTATGGCACGCTGAAATCTGAAGTAGAAAGATTGGTCGAAGAAGGTAAGTGTGTACTGTTTGATATCGATGTAAAGGGCGCCCTGCGATTAAAATCTCTTTATCGCGATCGATGTCATGTGGTATTTGTCCAGCCGCCAAGCCTTGAAGTCCTGATTTTGAGATTGAAGAATAGAAATACAGAATCAACAACGACCCTAAAGAAAAGAGTAGATAAAGCATCATTGGAGTTGACCTTCGCCAATAAATTTGATCAGATACTGATCAATGACAACATAGAAGATGCATTCAAGGAAGCGGATCAAATTGCCCAAACTATACTGGAGCATTAATATCAAGATATGCCAAGCCTTATAACCAATAATATCAAGATAAGCGCTGAATCAAAGTATCAGCCTGAGCACTCCAGCCCTAGCCAGCAGCACTTTTTATACGCATATGATATAGTGGTTCAGAATCATGGCGACCAACCCGTCAAACTGCTATCAAGAATATGGTTTGTAACGGATTCATTAGCCGGCACAAAAGAGATCGAAGGAGCAGGAGTAGTAGGTCAATGTCCCGTCATCTTGCCCGGTCAATCATTTACATACCAGTCTTGGTGTCCGCTTATAAGCGAGATAGGAAGAATGGAGGGATTGTTTTATATGCAGTCTATGGAGACTTTGGATCGATTTGAAGTCATAATACCTTCATTCGAACTGGTGGCAGCTCCGAAACTGAATTAATAAGCTTTGGTTTATAATTATCTTAGATGCCTACATAGGCAGATACCCCTCACATAATAAGATTTATTTTTTGACCTCAAGCAGCGATTAGAGGGGTTGAGCCGTTTTTTGTGTATATTTCCGGAAAGTCTCAATTAATTTATGACACATTCATTTTTATTGGAAGAGGATGAAGTCGATATAATCGCCGCTTGTGCGAGGCAAGAGAGTTGGGCTCAGCAGATTCTGTATGAGTCACACTTTGGTGTCTTGATGGGGGTGAGTTTGAGGTATGCCGGATCGTATGATGAGGCATTGGATGTTCTCCATGATGCGTTCATAAAAATTTTTGATAAAATTGATTCCTACAATGAGGGTACATCCCTATCAAGCTGGATGAAGAGGATAGTCGTGAATACAGCGATAGACAATTATCGTAAAAAAAAATTGAGAAGAACAGAGAATATTGATAATGTATTTGAAATGACTTCCTCCAATCCGAATCCTGTAGACAAGATACAAGAAAAAGAATTGATTCAATGTATACAAAGTCTACCTCCGGCGTATAGGGCTGTCTTTAATATGTCTGTTATTGATGGCATGTCTCATAAGGAAATTGGTGAGAGATTGGGGGTTTCAGAAGCAACATCCAGATCAAATCTGGTCAAGGCAAGAAAGAAGCTTCAGTCATTTATAAAGGCAAGGTATAAAATACAGGACAAGTAATTTATGAGTCAAGATAAATCAAATATAAACCTATCTGATGATGCTTTGAAGCGCAGGCTTGAGGGCATTGAAGTGCCATATGATGAAAATAGCTGGCATGTGCTAAAGGATAAGTATGCTGACTTTCAAACTGATAAAATCATCAAAGAAAAGGTCGGTGGCTATGAGGAACCCTATGACGGACAGGCCTGGTCAATGCTCAGCAGCAAATTAGCCGTAATAGAAGGTTGGAAGTATAGGCTTATCAACTATAAGAGCATAGAGTTTTTACTGATCCTGCTGTCTTTTACTTTGATTAATGTAGCTGATAAGTCCGGCAGCATTCTATTTGATCAAGATAAAGAAGTGACCAGTATTGATCAGTCTTCTCATGAAGCACTATCCTCTGTATTTAGTGAAGGCTTAATCAGTGATTTTTCAGAGATTAATGAGACAGGAAATGAACTTTCGACTATCGGCGATAAGTCGATAGTAACAAGCTTTGACAATGAGAAAGCATACGACTTGCAGATGCCAGATGGCTATGAAGTCCAAGATGAAATCAATTCGATAGGTAAAGAGAAAATCAGGGACATTGCGATTAAAAATAGGTTAGAAGATAGTAATCATAAAAATACAGCTGATATTGAAGACGTAACGGCTGTAAATGATAATTTTGTCACAAATGCTGAGGACATTACAGACAGAGAAGAAACCTATAATGTCTCAAGTAGCCCAGTAGATAAATTGGATGGTTCATATACTCTACAGCAAATACCGGTAATAAGCCAGATAGATTGCTATTTGCAAGATTATCACATACCAAGACATTATAATGCCAGAAAAAAGAATAGTAGTTTTTGGCTTGGTCTTGCATTAGGCTACGATCGCGATTTGGTACGAACCCCTTTTCCAACTCAATTGTCTAGATTACAACTGGGAAGGATTGAGAGTAATTTTCATGCGGAAATTATGCTTTTTTGGAAGCTTAATTATGTGGAGATTCAAACGGGGGTAACATTTTTTCATAAAAGTTATCGTTCGGCATATGAAGGCGTCAATGATGCGATGGTGGTTAGTATCCCCGCGAATGTAAGGGTGATGCTAAGTAATAAAGGTTTTATGAAAGCTTATTTAATAGCCGGAATGTCCGGTCATTTTGTGAGTCACGCCAATTATCAAGAAACAGCCTACTTTTTAGAAAACCCTGAGGACTTTTACATAGAAAATAATATCAGGCTCAGAGACAGCAAAGGTCTGCTAAGTCTAAGCAATTTTGAAAATGGTATCCTCGAAGGTGAGAGCGTCCGCGGCAATTCATTTGTCACGCTTAATATGGGTATTGGCTTCAATGTCCCTCTATCAGACCAAAGTGACTTATTCATTGAACAATTGTATTTTCATCATTTGTCAGGGGGTATAGGTCCTGCATTTGATAATATCAGTTCATTTTCAACCCGCATCGGAGCAAGATATCTGCTCAGCCACTAATTAATCTAGCTTTAATGGTCTCTCAAAAGAATGATCAAGGCAAATAAGTGTATCTGTTCTTGATACACCTTCTATTGTTTGGATGCGCTCACTCAGTAATTCCATGAGATGCTTATTGTCTTTACAATAGACTTTTATTAGCATAGAATAATCGCCGGTAGTATAGCTACACTCTACGACCTCTGTCAGGCCTTCAAATGTTTCTTTGACTTTTTGATAGAGACCTGCTTTTTCAAGATAGATACCTATATAGGACATGGTCTGATAGCCAAGTGCATTGGCATCTACTAGTAGCTTAGCGCCTTTGATGATACCCGCAGCTTCTAGCTTGTGAATACGTTGATGAATTGCAGTCGCAGATAGTTTGCAAATGCTACCAATTTCTTTTAGTGACATCCGCGCATCTTCCGTCAGGCAATTTATGATGGTTTTATCTATTTGATCAATCATGGTATTGTATGCTCCTAAAATGAATAAATTTCTCTCTTAATTGTGCTTTACATTGACAAATTTAACCCTTGAGCGTGAATTTATGAAAAAAATCATCCTGATGATTTGCCAATTTGAAAATAATCCATTTAATTTGCCACTGAAATTAATTTTTTAAACATAAACATACAAATATGTGTGGAATTTTCGCTTATCAGGGACTAGACAGAGGAAAGTATCAACTTGTGGACGATTTCATGACCATTCAGCACAGAGGTCCTGATCACTCTGAATATATTTATCCAAAGGATGACTTATTTCTTGGTTTTCACAGATTGGCTATCAACGGCCTGAATCCGCAGAGCAATCAGCCGATGTACAAGAACGGCTGCTGGCTCATTGCCAATGCTGAAATTTTTAATCACCTGGAATTGGCTAAAGCGCATGATATCACCTTGGAGACCGATTCTGATTGTGAAGTACTCATACACCTTTACAGGAAGGTAGGTATGGAGAAAATGTGTCAAATTTTGGATGGAGAGTTTGCCTTTGTGCTATATGACACAGCATTGGATGAGTTAATCATAGCAAGGGATCACTTAGGTATTCGCGGTTTATACATGGGTAGAAATAAATCTGGTGCTATAGGAATAGCCTCAGAGGCTAAAGCCTTAGTCTTCATGGATACGCTGCATCAGTTTCCTACCGGGAGTTGGTATTCTACTAGTAGCGGTCTGCATAGGTACTATGAACATATCTACGCGCGTCATGACATAGCTACAGAAGAAGCGATTTGTGACCAGATCAAATATCTCCTATCAGAATCAGTTAAAAAGCGTATGATGTCTGAGAGACCGGTTGGCTGTCTATTGAGCGGAGGGCTTGATTCAAGCTTGATTGCCGCTCTTGCAGCTAAATTTCACGATAAGCCCTGGCCGCTAGAGACTTTCTCAGTAGGGATGAAGGGCTCACCTGATCTTTTCTATGCGGAGCTGGTAGCACAGCATATTGGTTCAAAGCATCACAGTTTTGAATTGTCAGAAGAAGAGTTTTTGGCTGAAATAGAAGATACAATTTATATGACAGGGTCCTTTGATGTAACTACGATTCGTGCATCAGTGGGTCACCGCTTAGTATCTCGATTGGTCAGAGCGCATTCTGATGTGAAGGTCTTATTTACAGGTGAAACTATAGATGAGTGCGGCAGTTATTTGTATTTTCAGAATGCGCCATCACCAGAGTCTTTTCACGATGAGGCCATGAGGTTATTATCTGACATTCATTACTTTGATATGCTAAGAGGAGATCGGAGCATTTCCCATGCTGGGTTAGAGGCAAGAGTGCCATTTGCCGATCGGACATTCCTGCAGTTTTATATGGGCATTGATCCTGCTCTAAGGCAGTTCAACGATCAAAAGATGGAAAAATATCTCTTAAGAAAAGCCTTTACCGACGATGATTTGCTACCGGAGAGTGTACTGTGGCGAAGGAAAAACGGATTCTCAGACTCCGTCAGTAAGGCCACTAAGTCATGGTCTGTCATCATCAGTGCATATGTAGATTGTATCATTTCAGATGAGGAGTATGAATCAGAAAGGTTCAAGTACAGACATGATACACCACGAACAAAGGAGGCATACTATTACAGAAAAGTCTTTACCAGGTACTATGGACATCATCAAGGTCTTACACCATACCAATGGTTACCTAAGTGGTGTGGTGACATCGCTGACCCATCAGCTAGAAAGCTTAAAATGTATCAGGCAGATTAGGAGGAGGCACCAGCTTCGAACAGATCGGAGCTTAGATATCGGTCTCCTCGATCGCAAGTGATACAAACGATGGTTCCGCTTTCCAATTCATTGGCGACAGTGAGAGCAGCGTGTAATGCGCCACCACTGCTCATACCGGCGAGTATGGCTTCCTCTTTGGCCATTCTTCTGGTCATTTGAGTGGCTTCTGCTGTGCTGACATCGATGATGCGATCCACGCGATGAGCGTCGTATATTTTGGGCAAGTACTCAGGTGACCAGCGGCGTATGCCCGGTATGCTAGACCCATCTGTTGGTTGTGTTCCTACAATTTGGATGTTTGGATTTTTGGACTTAAGGAATCTGGAGACACCCATGATGGTGCCTGTAGTACCCATGGCAGATACGAAGTGTGTGACTTGTTCATCCGTATCTCTCCATATTTCTGGGCCGGTGGTGGCCTCGTGGGCTTTATAATTATCCTCATTGGCAAATTGGTTGAGGATATAGTAGTCGTCTTCCTTCGCCATTTTTTCTGCCAAATATCTCGAGTATTCTATGGTATCTGCTGCAGGGGTCAGTATTAATCTTGCGCCATAAGCTTCCATAGACCTGATGCGCTCAGACGTCGCATTATCCGGCATGATAAGTGTTAGGTCAAGACCTTTGAGACAAGCTATCATCGCCAATGCTATACCGGTATTACCACTAGTCGCTTCTATCAGGCGGTCACCAGGCTTGACATCTCCCCTCTTTAGCGCTCCGTTTATCATCCCATAGGCAGCTCTGTCTTTAACACTCCCACCAGGATTCTGACCTTCAAGTTTACAGTAGATGGTCACGTTTTTATTAGTCGGTACTATATGACTCAGCTTCACAAGAGGTGTATTCCCTATTAATTGTTCGATATTCATAGTGGTCAAGGCTTGAAGGTTATGACATCTGTTTCGCCATCAGTATTGGTCATGCTGGCCTTATAATATATTTTTGAGAAGGGCGCTACAGACTTTGTGAGCCATACATTGCCACCTATGATACTGTCATGTCCGATGGTAGTTTGACCGCCCAGTATGCTGGACCCGGCGTATATGACCACTCTGTCCTCTATGGTAGGATGCCGCTTATTACTCGCATCCTCTTTCTTGACACTGAGGGCACCCAGAGTCACCCCTTGATATATTTTGACATGGTTACCTATATTTGTTGTCTCACCTATGACTATACCCGTCCCGTGGTCTATACAAAATGATTCACCTATAGATGCACCCGGATGGATATCAATACCAGTCTTAGAATGGGCATGCTCAGAAATGATTCGCGGCATGAGTTGTATATCCAGGCCATACAGATAATGAGCTAGTCGATGAGCAGCTATAGCGTAGAAGCCCGGATAGGTTCTGATAACTTCAGCCGTGCTTTTTGCAGCAGGATCGCCCTGATACATAGCCTCAATATCCAAGTGAAGCTGCTCTTTTATGTCCGCAAGCTGTTCAAAATAAGATTTAGTGATATCATCGATCTGACCTTTATCCAGCGACTTATCTCTTTTCAGTAAGTGCTTAAAATCAATAGCTAATTGTTGAGCATATAATCCTAACTCTTCAGGCAGTCTAAACTCTTTATTTGAAAACTCAGAAAACAAAAGCCCCATTAACCCCTCAAAAAAACGTATAACGAGATGTGGCGGAGGACATGACGCTGCCTCCTCATGCTCATCCCAGAGCTTATCAATAAATTTTTGATCTATCATCCTGTAAATTTATACTTACTCAACACGACATCCAAGCATTTGTTAAATTTTAGCCCAAGCTGTTGTATACAACCTTCCCCATGTTTCATCCAGTCAAATTGCCAATCAGATGTTTCATCTCATTTGGCTATATTCGTCCTGACCGTATTTTGATTACTTTATATGGCGTGCCCTCTTCCTGTCGGTCGAGGTCGGGCTATCCGCTTGTATTCCTGGCTGTCTCTTGGGCAGTCACTAGCTGCTCTGTGGCTTCCGCTGGTCGCCCCAGCCCAGCTGTTCCTGCTTACCATTCGTCAGTCACTCATATCGCTGCTATCCCTCACGCAGCAACGTGTTGCGGGTTAAGAGTTTCGGGTTACGGGTTGTTTACGCCTGCGTTTGGCATTCGCCTCACTTCGGCTGTTTATGCAAACGGTCGGCTATCGCCTCCGTTTGCTGTTTACGCTGAAAGCACGGAGTGCTTTCAGCTGTTTATACTTGAAGGCGAACAAAGCTTTCAAGTCTTATTTGTATTAAAAACTCCATTCTAACAAGCTGCGAAAACTCTTCAATAGAAGCTCTGCTATAAACATGAGCGTTGCGAGTTAAACGGTGAGCAAAGCGGACTAAACGCGAACTATAGTGAGTTAAACGTGAGTGCAGCGAATTCAAAGTTTACGCTTCGCTGTTTAATGTCAAGCATTCGGCTAGCGCCTTTGCTTGACGTTTACGCTGCGTGGACTTTGTCCACTCTGCTGTTTATGCTTGAAGTAGATTGCAACCTTTCAAGTTTTTTTGGATAAAAGCTCCTAACGAACAAGCTGCAGAAAAATTCTCGACAGATGCTCTGCTATAAACGCGAGCGCAGCGAGTGAAACGAGTTAAACATGAGCGCAGCGAATAAAAAGTGAGCACAGGATTGACTTTACAGCTTTAGACATTCTACATTTTACCTTTTACCAAAAGAACCCTTGACTCATGATACTTTTGTCTTTTTCCTTTTGTCTTTTGTCTTGATTCCTAGTTGCGGGTTGCGAGCTGCGAGCCTCGGCTAGCGCCTTATTTTAAAACCATTTACTCACGCTGTTTTGTTTTCTTTATTTGTGTTCGTGACTCTCCTTCGTCGATTTTATGCCGTAATACCCACCTGCTGCCATCGACAGGTGGCGGGCAGGGATTTTCTAATGCATAATTCGAGTTAAAGGTATCGGTCTACTACTTCACTACAACCTTATCATAGTGCATCTCACCGTTTCGGAGAACAGCTCTCACGACATACATACCGCTGACCAGACCGTGAGAAGACAGGTCGATGATGTAATCTTGCTGAGCACCGCTGAAGCTATTGGTTCTTATCACTTGCCCATCTATTCTGATGACCTCTACATAGTCTAGTTCAACATCAGCATCTGAAAAAAGTAGATGAATCTCTGCATTAGCAGGATTCGGATATATCGTCATATCTGATAAACCTGTGGACAAATCTGGTCTCACCGATGTAGAAGACTCTTCCAATACATCCAAAACTCTGGCAAACATACCAAAGCATCCTTCTTCATCTATGGCTTTAAGGGTCACTGTATATTGACCGGGCGCCTGATAAGTATGCACAGGAAATTCATCATATAGTATGCTTCCATCGCCCATATCCCACTCAAAGGCTATGGCATCTTCACTACCATTGATAAATTCCACAGCTTGCTCAGTAAAAACAGCGGATTCTTCATCTAGGAGCTCAAACTTTGCCTGCGGCACTTGATCTGCAGAACGCACATCGAATGACAATGGTTTTCTACTGCATTGATTGACATATGAGATATTTAAATCGTAAATTGGTGTAGAAAAGCCTTCTTCATCTATATCCTCATTGATTTCTGTATGTAGTATTCTGAAATAGCCGTCAAATTGATGACCTGAGTCATCGTAGTTGTGCGCTACTATGTCTCTATTACCCCTTATCACTATCCTATAGACTCGGCCTGCCGGTAAAGTAACACCAACGGGAATGATATTTTCTCCGGCTTGCTCGACTCTGTTATAGGTCCAGAGCAAATTGTCCTCATCATCCTGTATTTGTATGATGGGAAAAATCCTTTCTTTAGCCTCGAATTTTAGAGACTCTATGGTCACTTCTTGTGCTGTCTCCAGTGTCACACCTGAAAAAACTTCCGGGAAGAAGTCATAAGAAGACAATGAAGTAGATTTTGAAAATATCGGCTTATCGACGCCAAATCCAGCAAAAAATCGGTATGTCGTGTCTGCATTAGCCACCGGTAAGCTTATAAAATTTCCGGCATATGCCGGTTCTTCATCGTCTTCGTTATCATATAAAAGTAGGACTGTATTTTCCCCTTCCTGACTGAGAACTAGCTCACTACCTCCACAGAGTACACCGTCCTGTATATCTTCATTAAGATTAAGCGTCCAATCATCCAATCTCCCAAATCCAAAGTTGGCTCGAATAGAATTATTCAGTGGCTTTTCATCGATAGTGCCATCAATTTCTGCACGCAAGACGATATTGTATCTTCCATCCTCATCTAATGGCAGACTAAATAATGTATCTAATAACTCTCCCGGTGCAATACTGAGTGGAAAGTCTAAGACCAAATCGGCCTCATCTGCAAACTCATTATAAAATGCCTGCAATGAAAAACCATTGATCGGCATTTCCCCTTCATTCTTAAATGAGATCAAAGCATTAACCCGACCTTCACAGTAATCTATACCAAAGCTAAAATGCTCTATAGATAGATCGTGATTGACACGTGGGTCTACCGGCTCGTGGCCCTGATCTAATAAATACTGAAATGCAGACTCCAGGTCAATAAGACCCATACCATAAATATTGTCCTCACCCGGATCACCGAGGTCAGTAGCAGAGTGATACAGGGCCAACTTGATATCTATGCCACTCAGATAGGGAAATGCTTCTTTGAGCAACAGGATAGCACCTGCTGCATGGGGAGCCGCCATGGACGTACCATTAAAACTGGCGTAATCATTTGTCGGAACAGATGATCTTACATTCACACCCGGCGCTGATACTTCCGGCTTGATCTGCAGCGAGAGTTCGTCTGACTCACATCGCGAAGGGCCACGGCTCGAAAAATCGGCTATATCCAAATTGTCCCATCTCACTGCTGCTACCGCGAAGGTATTGACCAACGATTTATTGATATTTTTTGGTCGAGAGATAGTCTCTGGATTAGGACCGTCGTTACCTGCTGCAAAGACGACAGCTATGCCTGATGCCTCTACTGTTGTCAAGAGCTGTTCATACACTTCATAGCAGTCTTCTACCATGGTATCTGTCCATGAATTATTGATGACATCCGGCATATCATCTGTTGTCTCAGGATTGTTATCCGGATCCATAGCCCATTGAAAGCCGGCCATTCTTATTGCCGTATTTCCATCGCAGACCAGGAGAATAGGCGCGCCCGTCCACATCGCATTATAAGCTACACCAATAGTATCTTGCCTTATCCTGTCTATACCAAGTACGGTACCCGTACAATGAGAGCCGTGATTCTGACAGTCAAAAGGTCGATTGTTTCTGTCCAATGGTCCGAACCAGGCTTGATCCTCAGGGATAGCATGTCCGGCGTAATTGCGATGTAGAGCCGGGTGATCCAGATCCACGCCCGTATCCATGACAAACGCCTTCATTCCGTACCCTGTATAGCCCATATTCCACATGAATGGCGCCTTGATCACATCCAGACCGGGTTCTCTAGTACCGCCTTCGCTTCGTCCACCGTCCAGTTCACCGGGCTCAGGTTCTTCTATGACTAGCTCTGTGTCAAGATCTAAAAATTTGATGGCATCGAAACGACTTATATCCTTGATTTGTTGGCTACTCGCATTGAAAAACAGAGCATTAACTATCCATATAGGCGTAATGTTTTGCACTCCCACGGCCATCACATCCTCTATGACGGGTGGCTGGGTAGCGTCGGCAATTGCACGCAGCGTCCTATTGATGATTTTCGCACGCTCCGGGTAGGGCAGCCCTTCAGCATTAAACTCCGCCTCCATCCTATCGATATCGATCTGCTCATCCAGTACGATATATACATCGTGGCGGTCCGCCGATCTCATCTCTACCGCTTCCAATAATCTGGTAGACATTTTATCTCTTTCAAAATCCTGAGCCTGGATTGCCTGTCCTGTCACCATGACACCAAGCAGCATAAAAAAATTAATTATATTCCTCATCTACTATATGTATTTCTTTGATTTACAAATGGTAAGATCAATTTCACCCCAAAGTATCTGATCCAAGATACCAAATCTGTCACCTTTAAAGCCTTGAAGTTACGGCATTTTTATCTTTAGACTCTAGCATTTCTATTGTTATATACGTATTTCACGCCCGTTTTCGACCTTTTGTTTGTTTTGGGCTTGGTTATATCAGCTTATGATTTTATATTTTTTTGAGAAAGCGAAGCGTATCTCAAACATTAAACAGCGAAGCGTAAACTTTGAATTCGCTGCACTCACGTTTAACTCACTATCGTTCGCGTTTAGTTCGCTTTGCTCACGTTTAACTCGCTACGCTCGCGTTTA
>SLDF01000215.1 GCA_007125435.1 Saprospiraceae bacterium | reverse complement strand
GTTGTATTATGTTTGCGCCTGCATTCGGCATTCGCCTCATTCCGGCTGTTTATGCAAACGATCGGCTATCGCCTCCGTTTGCTGTTTACGCTACAAGCACTACGTGCTTTCCGCTGTTTATGCTTGAAGTAGGCTGTAAGCTTTCAAGTTTTATTTCGATAATAGCTCCCCCCTTACTAAAAAGCTAACGAAAACTCTCTAGTAGAAGCTCTGCTATAAACGCGAGCGACAGTGAGTTAAACACGAGCGGCAGCGAGCTAAGTGAGCTTTCAAGTTTTATAGGTAATTGGGTCGAGATGTCGAGTACATTTTAAAATGTCGTCTTTCCGGCTATGCATCAGCGCTGCGGAGCTGTGCCGACCGAAGGAAGGCAGTCCGAAGGACCGAACGAATAGTGAGTAGCGTAGCATAGCGACCCGAGGACATCAGGACGAGGGTGATGCCCAAAGCGACAAATTGAACCCGAGATGTATTGTCCCTAGCCTAGCTTTTTCAGAGCGGTATAGTCGAGGTTAAGTAGAAGGGACTAACCATCTTACAACTCTATCAAGCTACTGCATCCAGCAAGATATCATCCTTCTCTACACGTAGATTATCGATGATAAACTCTTGTCTGGCAGGTGTATTTTTACCCATGTAGTAGCTGAGCACTTCTTCTATCTTCATCTCATCTGACATGAGTACGGGTACAAGTCGGATATTCTCTCCGATGAAGTCGCCGAATTCATTGGGACTGATCTCACCCAATCCTTTGAAGCGCGTAATCTCTGCTTTACCTCTTAGTTTATTGATGGCATCTTCCTTTTCTTCCTCTGAGTAGCAGTAATAGGTGTCCTTCTTGTCACGCACTCGGAACAAAGGTGTCTCCAAAATAAACAAGTGGTTGTTCCTGACTAAGTCCGGGAAAAATTGTAGGAAGAATGTCAGTAACAATAACCGAATGTGCATACCATCAACATCGGCATCGGTGGCGATCACTACTCTATTGTACCTGAGATCATCTAGGCCGTCTTCGATATTCAAAGCGTGCTGGAGCAGATTAAATTCCTCATTTTGATACACCACCTTTTTAGTCATACCAAAGCAGTTAAGTGGCTTACCTCGCAGACTGAATACTGCCTGACTTTGTACGTCTCTGGCTTTTGTTATAGAGCCACTGGCAGAGTCCCCCTCCGTAATGAAGATCGTAGTCATTTCCTTCTTGTCAGCATCGCCCTTTTTATCGTTGAGGTGCAGTCTGCAGTCTCTTAGCTTCTTATTATGAATATTGGCTTTCTTTGCGCGTTCGTTAGCGATCTTCTTAATGCCAGCGATCTCTTTTCGCTCTCTTTCTGACTGGAGAATTCGCTTGAGAAGGGCCTGAGCATGATCGGGATTGCGATGCAGGAAGTTGTCCAAATTGGTCTTCACAAAGTCGTTGACAAATGTTCTCAGTGTTGGTCCGTCAGGGCCAATAGTTTGTGACCCAAGTTTCGTCTTGGTTTGTGACTCAAACACCGGCTCTTCTACACGCACACTTATAGCGGCAATGATCGAACTGCGCACATCTTGGTGGTCGAAGTTCTTATTATAAAATTCTCTGACCGTCTTGACAATGGCCTCTCTGAAAGCCGCCAGGTGTGTACCGCCCTGCGTCGTGTTTTGCCCATTGACAAAGGAGTGATACTGCTCTCCATAGTGATTGCCGTGGGTCATTGCAATTTCAATATCATCGCCCCTAAGGTGCACAATAGGGTATCTGGTGTTTTCAGTGGCCGTCTTACGCTCTAATAGGTCCAAAAGACCATTTTTAGAGAAGAAAACTTTGTCGTTAAATCTTATTTTGAGACCTGCATTAAGGTAGGCGTAGTTCCATAGTTGATTCTCAATAAACTCGTATCTGAACTTGTATTTTTTAAAGACCTCCTGATCAGGTCTGAATACAATGAGTGTTCCATTTTTATCAGAGACCTTGGTAACTTTATGGTCTTTGAGTATTTTGCCTTGATTAAACTCTGCTAGTTTGGATTCACCCTCTCTAAAGCTCTGTACTTTAAAGTATTCTGAAAGGGCATTTACGGCTTTTGTACCTACACCATTAAGACCGACTGACTTTTTGAAGGCCTTGGAGTCGTATTTACCACCGGTATTGATCTTGGAGACACAGTCGACCACTTTCCCAAGGGGTATACCTCTGCCGTAGTCGCGTATGCTGACTTCATCTTCATTGATCTGAATATCAATCTCTCGACCAAAGCCCATTACATGCTCATCTATACAGTTATCTATCACTTCTTTGATCAAGACATAGATACCGTCATCCGGTGAAGATCCATCTCCCAACTTACCAATGTACATACCGGGCCTGAGTCTGATATGCTCCTTCCAGTCCAGCGACTTGATGTTATCCTCGGTATATTGAACAGTTTCCGCCATTTGAATTTGATTTTATGTGTCTAACCCTACAAAGATAATGAAACATATTAAAAAAAATCAGATACGGAATAAATATCTAACAGTCGCAGTGCGCATCACAGCTTATACTTGCCATTTTGCATCGAGGTGTCTCCAAAAAGTATCACCAAAACAAGGCATAAACCACTGCTAGAAGACCTATTACTACAATACTCATCAGGTTGAAGACCGTGCCTGTTTCAAACATGGAACGCTCCACTACCACAACGCTGTCCGTCGGTTTACCTCGCTGATAAAATAAAGATATGAATATAATGATCAGCGACAGCACAATGAAAGCTACACCCATACGATTCAGGAAAGCCCATTCCGGGAATATAATCTTAAGGCCTACGGACAGTGGAATCGCTACCAGCACAGCCGCAAAGGCTGCCGGTGTAGTCGTCTTCTTCCAGAATAACCCAAACACAAAAATAGCCAAGATGCCCGGACTGATGAAGCCCGTATATTCCTGGATGAATTGAAAGATCTGACCAAAACTGTCCAATAAGGGGGTCATAATGACACCAATCACAAGGGATAAGGAAGCTGCTACCCTACCGATAATGACCAATTGCTTCTGTGATGCCTTAGGCGCAAACAACACTTTGTGAATGTCCAGGGTGTAGATAGTGGATGTACTATTAATCATAGAACTCAGAGAAGAGCCTATCGCTGCTACCAGGGCGGCTACAGCAAGACCCCTGAATCCAGAACCTACAAAATTACTCAATATCCAGGGATAAGCCTCATCGGCTTTGCCAATATCTGCCTGCATGACATAGGCAACAATTCCCGGCAGGACAACTATAAAAGGCATCAACACTTTAATAAAAGCTGCGAAGACCATACCATTCTGAGCCTCTTTCGTATTCTTAGCGGCGAGAGCTCTCTGTATGATGTATTGATTGATACCCCAATAGTATAAATTGGCAATCCACATACCTCCGATAAGCACACCCAGCCCGGGTAGTAATTGGTAGGCAGACATTTCTTTACCGGTCTCCATATCGGTATAAGTATCCTCCTTTGAAAAGATCATATTGAATTTTTCAGGCGCTCTATTGTACAGTTCTTGCAGTCCACTGAACACGCCCTGTCCGTCGCTTAATGCATTCAAAGCAACATATGACGCTACTGTACCACCCAAGATCAACACGACGACCTGGATCACGTCAGTCCACACTACAACTCGAAGCCCACCAAAAATCGAAAACGTAGCTGAGTAAATAGCCAGAGCAATAACACCTGCACTTATCGGCACACCCAAAATACTATTCATCGCCAAACCACCTAGAAATAAAAGCGAGGTGATATTGACAAATACAAAGAGCATAACCCAGAATATAGCCAATCCAGTGCGCACCCTACCATCAAACCGCCGCTCGATAAACTGGGGCATGGTATAAATATTATTGCGCAAAAATACAGGTAGAAAAAACTTAGCTACGACGATCAATGTCGCGGCTGCCATCAGTTCATATGAAGAAATAGCCAGACCAATCACAAAGCCAGAACCCGCCATACCGATCATCTGCTCCGCCGATATGTTTGATGCAATCAATGACCCACCAACAGCCCACCAGGGCAGATTCTTACCTGCCAAAAAGTAATCCTCGGCATCTTTACTTTTAAAACGTACCGCAAACCAAATGGCGATACCGATCATGGCGACCAGATATGCTGTAAACACACTAAGATCAAACGTATCTAACTTCATTAAAATCAGATTTTACACTTTATAAAAATTTTGTATGAATACCGGATTGCGGACTGCAATATATTGATTATTCTGTAGTCTGCTAATCTTTACTATGATTGTTTTTTTGGCATCTCCCCTCCCAAAAGATTTGTGGAGTGCTTGCAGTGTAAACAGCAAACGAAGGCGATAGCCGCGCGTTTGCCTAAACTGCCGGAGTGAGGCGTATGCCGAACGCAGGTATAAACAAAATACATCTAACTAGCAGCTTGAAGCTTGAAGCTAAAAACTCTCTCCAGCATGAGGGTGACTGAGTGGTGCGAAGCAATCGGGTTGACTAAACGTCAAGCCGATAATGAAGGAACTGAGCCGCCCTCGGCTCAGCATCGACTAAACCTTGACTTGAATCCAATACTTAGAATGCTCTGTAAATCTTACAAAAAAATAAAGCCGTCTTTGGCTAAGCGTCGACTTACCTTGTCAAAAATCACCTCAGCAACATAACCGCATTTACAATAAAACTTGGAAGAAAACAAACACCTTCAAGCAACTGACAACTGAAAACTGATTTACTGCGTGAGGGATAGAAGTGATATGAGTGGCTGACGAATGGCAAGCAGGAACATGGAGATAGGGGCGACCGGAGGAAGCCACTAGATGCATAGTGACTGCCCATGAGACAGTCAGGAATACAAGCGAATAGCCCGACCCGAAGGGGCACGTCAAAAACAACTAATACCAACTCCTAAAAATGGATTTGGCTAAGGGAGAGCATTACGGTTATCTTCTAAGTCTATACTCCAATATGATTCTATGGATTGGGAACTGTGTAGATTCTGTAACGTTTCTCAAGTGAAGCTCGGTGTCTGTATGTCTTACGATGTCGTATTCGGTATTGGCCATCTCTTGCGGCTGAGTGTCACTGTCAGAGCTTCCAATGAATAGCTTCGTACCATCTTCTCTGATTTCATAAGGTGCATCTCCTCCAAGAAACAGCTCTCCATCACATTCGATGGTCTGAGCTATTAAGTCATCATTTTTGAAGTCAAAATAGTAGGCCTTATGCTGTGCCTGGCAAGGGATGGCTGGTAAGAAGAGCTCATGAAGGATATCTTCTTCAATATCCACAGAAGGATCGCCAAAATCGGTTGATAGGATCATGGCTTCAACTAGCCAGCGATCGCCCATGAGGCGTTCTTTGGTGTCATCAGATTTAGAACATGAGGACATGATAAAGCCGCCTAGTAAAAGCAGAGCCAATATTTGATTTTTCATACGTATATATAGTTGAGGTGAAAAAATGCAAGTGAATTATAAAATGTAAAATGCGCTCAATGTCAATGCCCCGAAGAGGTTGCGAGATGCATTGTAATCGCCATCACGATTGAGGAAGCGCCATCTGTCTCCATTGATGTCCTGTAGACTCACACCCAACCTAAGGTCAAGGCTCAGCTTAAAGTGGGTCGTCACAAAGCTCTGGACACCAAAGCCAATAATGGCACCGAAGTCGCTATCTGTAAACAATTGATTATAATCAGGATTGCCTTGATTTGGCAATCTGCGGTTGAGTACTGCTAAATTGGGATTTCCTCCTCCTCTTGTGACAAAATCATAAAAGGACACTTCAGAATTATCGATGCTATGACTAATGTTAGCATCCTGTAGAATACCGTAATATGCACCTGCCAATATGTGAAAGTTAGTGCCTTTATTATGATCTTTATCCTTACGGCCTGTGACAAAACGATATGTCAATGGGATGTGAATATAGGATAGATCAACTTGCTTCTGGAGTGAAAAATCGCTAAATGATTGGTCGTAGCCCTGACCCAAATTCATGGCTAATACCTCGATCTGAATGATGTGCTGATTGTTGAAGTCGACACCTATAGAACCTCCATAGGTCACATCGCCTGTAAAAGTATAGTCCAGACGTCTTTGTCCATAATTATTTTGATTGATAATGGCCCTGGCATTGTAGCCTGCAGTAGGGCCAAGAAAAATATTGACCTGAGCAGAAAGATCATTGAGTGTGGCCACTGTGATGAGGGCAATGAGTAGTAAAATGTTTTTAATCATATCTATGGTTTTATTAAGTGGCTCTAAGATATGATTATTTTGAAAGAGTAAAGTGTGCAAGCCACCAATTTTCCTAAATTTGATGTCTCAGCTACAAGCAGTCTGGTTTATGCAGACTCATCTTCCGGTGCCAATCTGACGATTAATCCATCGTGGCTCTGACCCGGGTAGATCTGGCAGCCCAGCCGGCTATTATCCTCGACAAAAAAGGCCTGATCGAGCATATCTTCTTCATCATCAGTCATCTCAGAGAGTTCATGATCAGACTCAATGTACATGTGACAAGTAGAGCAGAGCGCCATACCGCCGCAGGTACCTTTTATGGGGAAGCCTTCGCCTTTGCATACTTCCATGAGATTGAGATTCATATCAGTAGGCATCTCTATGGTGTGCGTCGCCCCTTCTCTGTCAATGACTGTAATCGTAATGATGTCTTCCATGTGCAAGCTTTAGAGGCCGTCTATGCCGGTAACTGTAGTGTATTTGAATGATAGTTTTTTATCTGGATAGATATGCTTGAATGCAGACTGAACCATCAGTGTACCTTCATGAAACCCGCACAATATCAGTTTTAGCTTACCGGGATAAGTATTGATATCACCAATGGCATAGATGCCGGGGATATTGGTGCTGTAATCATACGTATCTACCACTATGGCGTTCTTCTCTATATTGAGACCCCAGTCCCCAATAGGACCTAGCTTGGGAGAGAGACCAAACAATGGAATAAAATGATCGGTCGCTCGCTTAATGGCGCCTAGTTCTTTGTGCTTAATCTCTACTTCATTGAGACGACCATTACCCGTAAGGCCGGTTACCTGAGCATTGGTAATGAGGTCAATCTTACCGGCTTCTGCCAGTTCTTTGACCTTCTCAACACTATCCAGGGCTCCTCTAAACTCTTCACGACGATGAACCAAGGCTACTTTATCGGCTACATCGGCTAGAAAAATAGACCAGTCCAGAGCCGAGTCTCCACCTCCTGCGATGACGACATTTTTTGATCGATACATCTCTGGGTCTTTGATGATGTACTCTACACCTCTATCTTCAAAGTCTTCAATATTATGGATAGGCGGCTTTCGTGGCTCAAAGCATCCCAGCCCTCCAGCTATAGCAATGACAGGAGCGATGTGCACCGTTCCTTTGCTTGTTGTGAGCTGAAATCTGCCATCTTCTAATTTATCAAGCGTCTCAGCGCGCTCGCCAAGCGTAAAACCCGGCTTGAAAGGTTCGATCTGCTTCATCAGGTTATCAACCAATTCACCGGCGAGAACTGTAGGATATCCCGGTATATCGTAAATGGGCTTCTTGGGATAAATTTCTGTTAATTGACCACCAGGCTGAGGGAGGGAGTCAATCAGGTGACATTTTAGCTTAAGTAGGCCGGCTTCAAACACAGCGAACAATCCGGTCGGGCCGGCTCCGATGATTAAGATGTCCGTTTCTATTGGCTTTGACATGGTAAATTGATTATTTTAGCTGCTGCAAAAATAATGTAATATATGAGATCTTGTTCATGACGACGGTCAGTAGTCCGTAAAATCCAACCAGATGAGATAAAGCTATACACACCTTTAGATTGACAACCTACAAGTCATAGACTATCAGTAATTTAGTCTTTTGGCAACGCCTCATCAATGCCATGCTGGTGTATAGACCCTAATTAGCGGTAAGGGATGATTATTATCAACTACTGTCCCTTAAACACCGGCGGTCGTTTTTCTACAAAGGCTTTAGCGCCTTCTTTGAAGTCTTCGGTGGAAGCACAGTAGCCGAAGGCCTCTATTTCAGCTTTGAAGCCGTCCTTGGCTGGGTCGTAGTAAGCATTGACCACTTCGATGGTCTTAGAGACAGCAATAGGTGCTTTGGCATTGATCTTAGACAGCATGGATTTGGCTGTTAGTAGTAATTCGTCACCAGCCACTACCCTACTGACCAGTCCTAGCGATTTGGCTTCATCCGCCTTGATCATATCCGCTGTCAGCAGCAGGTCCAAAGCCATAGATTTACCGATGTATCTGGCCAGGCGCTGGGTACCTCCATATCCCGGAATAAGGCCGAGATTAACTTCCGGCTGACCCATTTTAGCGTGATCGGCAGCTATGCGAAGGTGACATGCCATGGCGAGCTCCAATCCTCCACCCAGAGCAAAGCCATTGATCGCGGCAAGTACCGGCAGATGAAAGTTTTCTATAGCATCATATGCTCTATGACCGTCGGCAGACAGTTTTTCAGCACCTTTGGCATCCAGTCCTTCGAAGGCTTTGATATCAGCTCCGGCTACAAAAGCCTTTTCACCGGCTCCCGTGATGATGACGGACTTCAAGCCCGGGTACACCTTATATCCTTCAGTGAAGAAATGCTCCAATTCGCTCATAGTAGCCATATTAATGGCGTTGAGAGCCTTAGGTCTATTGATGGTCACCACCATGATGTGCCCATCTAACTCGCACAATAGGTTTTCGTATGTCATATTATCATTCATTTATTTTTTGATCAATCGTTTTATATTTGTGTGTATCAGCTTTGAAAATTCGTCGGACACCTTCCATTGAAAGGCCAAAAAGACGTAAAGTACGGTAACCACGGTGCCTTTAAGCAAAAGGTTCAAAATCGATCGCCCATCAAACTCCCACCAAAATACGGTACCATAGCAAAACAAAGCAATAGCCAGTAATTTAATTGTTTGAATTGAAAATGGTTGAATCCCAAACTTAAAACGTATAAAAATCAGCTTGGCGACATTGTACAAAAACAAAGATAATAAAGTCGCCATAGCGGCACCAATAATGCCATAGCTACTGATAAAGATGAGATTAAATGCAATGTTGGAAACAGATAAAGTGGCCACCGCATAAAAATTGAATGTATAGTGCTTAGAGTAAGCGATGATCTCATTGTTGACACTGGTGGCCATATCAAACAGCTTTGCTGCTCCGAGAATTAGGACAACCCATTTGGCAGCAGAGAAGGTGTCACTATTGGGCATGATGGCAAATAGATAATCAATACACGCCCACATGCCGGTATATATGATGAGCCCCGGTATAAGGAGATTATTTGACGCTTTTTTATAGATGGCATCGATTTGTTTCATATCTTTTTCGGCCCAGGCGGCGGCAATCACAGGAGCTGCAACGGTGATGATGGCATTGGTCGGTATGGCTATGGTCTGGGCTATCGTGGCGGCAATACCAAACTCACCCGTCTGATCCAGATTGAGCAAGGTGCCGACCATGACTGTATCAATCCTAAAAGCAATCAAAGTGCCAAGGCTTGCAAAAAGGCTGTACAATGAAAATGTAAGGATTTCCTTATACCGCTCCCCCTGAAAGATGCTGAAATCAAACTTAAACCGCCACTCCCCTATGAAGGCTAAATACACCAAACTCGCTATGAAGATCAACGAAAAGTGCCCCAAGAGCCCGTATGGAATCACCCAAATATCAACATAGTCAAAATAGTAAAGCAAGACCAAGATCGGAGTAGATACCTTGATAAAATTGATGAGCACAGCCGGAAAGGCTATGCGGTGAAAACTTGAAAAATACCGGTTAAACAGCATCGTGACCCCCGTAAAAAAAACAAGAGGTACGAGTATCCATAGATACTTATCTATCAAGGGATCTTTGTGAAAGCGCATGTCGAGGACTTCGTCAAGCCAGTGCGTAATAGACGACCCAAAAACATAAGCAACGACGACAAAGACAAATGTAATCACAGCCACATTGGTCAGTAGAAAGGTCAAAAAACTACCGGGCTGGGCTCCCGTCTTTTGAAATCGCGGGAAGTACTTTAGAGACACAGAGTCCATCCCAAACAACACCAATGGATACAATAACCATGCAAAATCAATGAAGAACCGCGCCAGTCCATATGCCTCCCTACTCAGCGGGTATATGAATAATGTGCTCAACGTACCGATGATGACACCGGCAAAGTTGACCATACTAAAATGAATACTCTTGCGCTGAATAACGCCCATAGGTTATTGGCTTATTGGTATGCAAATATCGTAGACTACACTTGTAATTGAGAGTTTATGAAGAAAAAGTTGCGTTCTCTCACATTAAATGATTTATAAATACCGCACTGATAACCATTTCTCCTTAGATCACAATCGAATATATTAACGAGATAAGGTCAGATCTGAAGGGTTCAAACGGTATCATATCATATGAATTCCATTTTTTTGTGTTCTAATTTTGGTTTATTAAGTTTGATTATTGACTCTCGGACTTTCAATCTTGTTTCTGAATGAAGAAAAGTAGGGATAAGGTCGTTCAAATCTATTCCCAAAACTTTATGAATTATGACAAGGTCTTTTAGCGTGAAGTTAGCTACTCCATTCATCAATTCACTCATATATGATTTAGGGTGGCCTAATAATACACCTAAATCCTGTTGAGTCATTTCAAATGCCTTTAGCCTTTTCCTGATAATATCCTTTCGCTTTTTTATAAATGTCAGTTCGCATTGAGCTATTTTTTCGGCTCTGTCAGATTCTTCAACTTTTTCATCAGTAATCATTTCGAGGTCGGACCAAACTCGATCTTCATATGCCTTGATCAAGCTTCTTAATTTTTCTCTTCTAGGTTCCAATTCAGGATACGCCTTGACCATTAAACGCAATTGTCGCTCAATCAGGGATGCTTTTTCCAGTTCGTATTCACTGTCCAATTGCGACTTCATCTCTATATCATTTATTTCAAAAATATCTTCCATACCATTTAATTTAAATCCAACTATTGTCTCTCAGCCATTTTTTTATAACATTTCTATTATTTTTAAATATTCTCTCATATTCGTCGTGGCTTCCGGCCCATACTACTGTAGCATCACCAGATTTTTCAAATTCAATTAGAATTAAGGTACGGTGACAACTTAAGTCGAAAAAGTAAAATTCGCCTCCATATACACAATCTGCATCTGACCTTACCTCAATTAATTCTAAAGGCGTTTTCCAATCATTACCCTCAATATCAGAAATCAACAACAAAACAGACTTCTCTAGCTTCGTATTACCTCGATTTTTACGAAGCATCTTTATAAGGATCCGTTTATTTATAATTCTCAAATCATTACAATATTAACTTAACATGCATAAAAGTACATTTAGTTCTGAAAATACCTGAACTTTTAACAACTATTTTTCTTTCGCAAGTTTATTTTTTTAGATTTTCTTACCCGGGGCATCACCTCTACGCTCCATCTCATCCCCTAATGCTATGGGATGAGATAGAGCGTAGAGGTCGCTATGCTACATGGCTCGCTGTTCGCTCGGCCCTTCGGTCTTCCTCTCCCCTCATTCGAGGGGCTCGTCACCATTTCGCAGCGCTGATGCATGAGCGACTATGAGATATTATTCGAAGTTAGCTTTCTTGAGGACGTTTTCTTCTGTTCATCACTTCCATGACCAATAATCCGAGTAAAAACAGGACAATCAGACCTGATGAGGCTCTAGCAATTTTCTCACCAATGATGTGGCTTCTCGGTTCAAAGCTGAATACGACCTCATGTTGTCCATTTGGAATATGCATACCTCGAAGTATATAGTTGACGCGGATATGGTCGACTTCTTCACCATCTAAGTAAACTTTCCATCCTTTATTCGGACCATACCATACTTCTGAAAATACGGCAAACTGATCGCCATTGGCTATGATGTCATAGGTCAATCGATTGGGCGAATAGTCAGTGAGGGTCACGCTCCCCTCGCCACTGAAGGATTGACCCTTCAATTCCTCTTTAAATGACTGGTGAATAATCGCTGTTGTCCCCGGGTCAAAGTCATCTTGACCGAGAGCATCTATCTCTTCATTAGCTGACTGAACGACGCTGATATTATTTATCAGCCAACCATTCCCCAGGGCATCGGGGTTTTGCTGAGCCACCGGAGGTTGATCCTGACCGGGGGCTATGATGAAAAATCGGGTATTCAGCATATTGAGCACCGCCATATTATTCCGGGTGATGTGGCGATCGATCATATCTTGATAGCGCTGCAACTTGGCCGCATGGTATCCGCCTATGGTGTGGTGAAAGTAACTGGCTTTTGATGAATTGAATGTATTGATACTGAGGTCATGCACACGATAGGTGGTTTCTTCCGTATAGGATAAAATCTGTTCGTCTACCGGTCTGGGCTTGAACTGATCGTCTAGCTGTCTCTGCTCCACAAAGTCATCATGGCTCAGGTATCTTTTATTGACTGTCCATAAATCAAGGACGGTGATAGCAGCCAGTGCCAGCAATACATACTGACCTTTAAACTTCCTGGCAACATATAGCCACAACAAGCCGCTACCTGCCAGCACTATGAAGAAAGCTCTGAATGCATCGCCCTTCATCATACTTATGCGATCAGCTCTGATGGCATCCATTGGAAATCCACTTTGCTCCAGCTGGGCATCGCCTGAAGATGAGAAGCTCAATACAGATGTTCCCAGTAATCCATAAAATAAAGCTATACCTCCCAGAATACCTCCGGCAATATATATGGCCTTCAGTACTGCTTCATTTTTGTAGTGACCGGACATGATGTGCTTGAGGCTTACAGCGCCTAGCAGTATCATCAGTATGGGTGTGACAGCGGTGATAGAGTTAGGCGATCTGAATTTATTCATCAGTGGCAGATGGTCATAGAGTAGGCGATTGATGCCTTCGAAGTGTTTGCCCATTGAATACATCAGCGTCAAAATCACCGCAGCGAGAATCCACCACTTGAAGGCTCCCTTTTCGAGGATCAAGCCCAGTACAAAAAAGAAGCAAATGAGCACACCTACGTAAACCGGACCGCTGGTAAATGGCAACTCCCCCCAGTACAGCGGTATC
>SLDF01000332.1 GCA_007125435.1 Saprospiraceae bacterium | reverse complement strand
ATATTTCATTTTGTCGCTTTGGGCATCACCCTCCTCCTTGCGTCAGAGGGTCGCTATGCTACGCTACTCACTATTCGTTCGGTCCTGCGGACTGCCTTCCTTCGGTCGGCACAGCTTCGCATCGCTGATGCAATACCCGAAAAAACGACATTTTGAAATGCACCCTTGGCTTTTGAACCCTAAATGACAATGGTGTAAAAATGCGTCAGCTTTTTTACACCCAGCCTAAAATGTAATATTCAATTGTACGCCCACGGGAGGTGGAGATAAATTCCCCAGAGCCATATCGTGGTATACTTTTGGCCTGAGTTTATATTCTATACCTAAGTCGTCAGTGACGTCAAATGACTTTAAGTGTGCAGATACAAATGATTCTGCAGTTATCAAGACATGGGTGAATATAAGTGCAATCCAGGTTTGCTCCATTTGCTTTCTCGCCTGATCTCTCCTGGCTCTCAATTGGTTGACCTGAGGAATTATAGTTATAAACTCATCTTCTTCTCCTCTTAGTCGCTGAAGTACAGCATCTCTAAGTCTCCGATAAAACCCTGTATTATCTATGGCCAGATAGCCTACAAAGCCATAGCCGGCCCAGGCAAGTGGTACTTTCCAGTAGTCCTTGATATATATTTGCCCCCCGGCCGGAAAACCTAAGCCAAGATAGACAGCTGTACGAGGATGAGGGTAATACTCGTTAAAACTCTTTTTAAAACTGTACTTAGTTTTTGGCGGTAGTGAGTCCTTTGGTAGGATCTCAGCTTGTCCATCAGTATTAGGTGCATCGGGCTCAGTCCCGAATTGGCCACCGGGCACTTGTGCCAATGCGCTACCCGCACAAATGACAATCAATGTCACAATGAGTAGAGCAATGACGGATCTAATCCTCAATTTGATCGATAATTCTATTGAATTCATCAAGTGTGTCAAAGTGTATGGTGATGACGCCTTTATCGCTATTACCAACGGTTTTAATCTTTACTTTGGTATCTAAGTGATCGCTTAGTGTGTTTTCCATTCTCAGGTAAGCGGGGTTAGGCTCAGAGCCTGTAGCTTTCTTAGCCGGAGGGCTTTGATAGCGTCTGATCAGGTCTTCCGTAGCTCTGACACTTAGCCCTTCATCCTGGATTTTTCTAAGAACACTGATTTGAAGAGCAATGTCATTCATACCGGCTAATGCTCTTGCATGACCCATACTGATTTCATCTTTTTTGATGCTTTTTTGGATTTCAGGGGGCAGCTTAAGTAATCTAGTATAGTTCGTGACTGTGCTTCTGTTTTTTCCAATGCGATCAGACAGAGCCTCATGGGTCAATGCGCACTCATCCATAAGCCTTTGGTAGCTTATGGCGACTTCAATAGCATTTAAATCTTTTCTTTGAATATTTTCGACTAAAGCCATTTCTAATAGCTCCTGGTCATTGGCTATTCTAATGTACGCAGGTACTTCTTTTAGCCCAGCTTTTTTTGAAGCTCTTAATCTTCGCTCACCAGAGATCAGTTGGTATTCACCCTCTCTTAACCTTCGGACAGTGAGGGGCTGGATCAAGCCATATGTTTTTATCGATACGGTCAGTTCTTCCAGTGCTTCCTGATCAAATTCTGATCTGGGCTGAAATGGATTGACTTCGATGCTGTCAATGGGTATTTCTACAATGGAGCTATTTAAAGTTTTGACAACCTGAGAAGCATCCTCTGCCACTTTTTCATCGATATTGCCCAGTAGGGCCCTTATACCTTTACCTAATTCTTTCTTTTGTACTTTCTTTGCCATTGAAGAATATATTTACGCTGACTTTATAATGATCTAATTGGCCTTAGCTGGCTGCAGGTCTTTGTTTTTTGCTAGAAACTCCTTCGCCAGATTCATAAAGTTCATACTGCCCTTGCTCGATATATCATACATGATGACCGGTTGATGCATGCTTGGCGCTTCTGATACTTTGGAGTTTCTATGGATGATGGTGTCAAAGACATTATCTTTCACCATTTCTCTGACTTCGCCAACAACCATATTCGCCAGTCGTAGTCGCTTGTCGTACATAGACAATAGAATACCCTCTATTTCTAGCCCCGGATTCAGTTCCTTTTTGACGAGATTAATGGTGTTTTTCAACTTGGTGAAACCTTCAAGTGCAAATATTTCGCACTGTATAGGTATGATGACAGAGTTGGCAGCAGTGAGAGCATTGATCGTGATCAGACCCAGTGAAGGCAGACAGTCGATGAATATATAGTCATAATCATCTTTGACCCTGTCTATGAAATCTTTCATAATGAACTCTCTTCTCGATCTTGAGACCAACTCTATTTCTGCGCCTACTAGGTCTATGTTTGACGGAAGCACATGCAGATTTGGCGTTTCTGTTTCAAAAATTGCATCCAATGGATCGTGTTCATTGAGCATGCAATCATAAATGGTGGCATCATCTGACTCCGGTGCGACACCTACACCTGATGTGCTATTGGCTTGAGGGTCGGCATCAATTAATAATATCTTTTTATCTAATACAGCTAGACAAGCGGCAAGATTAATGGCAGTAGTCGTTTTACCTACACCGCCTTTCTGATTAGCTATTGCAATAACTTTTCCCATAATTTAATTAGAATGTAAGCGTTTCTCCGATTTTCGGGAGTAATAGTGTTTTGTTTCGTTCTTCAAAGTGTTTTACAGCCTCATCTTTACTGATCTCTATGTACCCAAAAGTATCATAATGACAGCCAATGACGGTATTGCATTCTACAAAGTCTGATGCTCTTGCTGCATCTGCATAGTCCATAGTAAAGTTATCACCAATTGGAAATATACACAGGTCTGGCTTCAATCCTGACATTGGTAAAAGCTTCATATCGTAGGTTAGGGCTGTGTCACCGGAAATATACAAAATGCCATTATCATGACTGATGACGAAACCTCCGGGATTACCTCCATATGTGCCATCCGGCAAAACCGATGAATGAACAGCCTGCACATACTTCAATTTTCCAAATTCAAATACTTTACTACCTCCGTGATTCATAGGATGAGCTTTCAGGCCCTTTGTTTCATACCAGCTCGCTATTTCAAAGTTAGATACGATTGTTGCCCCTGTTCTTTTGCCTATACTTTCGGCATCTGCGACGTGATCTTCGTGACCGTGGGTAAGTAAAATATAATCTGCTTCTATCTCGTCTACGTTGACTTTTCCTTTTGCCAGACCATTATCTGATATGAATGGATCTACAAGCAACACCTTGTCGCCAATGACGATTTGAAAAGCTGAATGTCCTAAATATTTGATAGTCATGACTCTATGAGTTTAATTGTAATTTTGAACTCACAAAGGTAAGGATTATGCGTTTATTTATCCCGGCCTATGCAATAGAGTTTCGTCGATTTTAACCCGAATTTTAAGAGTTCATAAAACTGACAAAAAAGAGCTAACTTTTTTGACAAATCAAGTGCAATGTATTGGAAAGCATAAATAGTTGATTACTAATGAAGTGATTTAAAAACAAATAGTTAATTTGTTTAATATGTAAAAAAGTGTAGTTTGGTGAACCTGAGAAAAATAGCCAAAGATCCACCAAAACTACAACTAAATGACTAAGGGTAAAATT
>SLDF01000027.1 GCA_007125435.1 Saprospiraceae bacterium | reverse complement strand
GTCCTTTTCCCCATAAAACATGACGACATCTGGAAATTTTACAAACAATCAGAAGCGTCTTTCTGGACTGCTGAAGAGATTGATTTAAATCAAGATATTTCTGACTGGGAAAACAAACTAAACGACAATGAAAGACACTTTATAAAACACGTATTAGCATTCTTTGCGGCCAGTGATGGTATAGTCAATGAAAATCTGGCAGAAAACTTCGTAAATGAAGTCCAATATACTGAAGCGAAGTTCTTCTATGGTTTTCAAATAATGATGGAAAATATTCACTCTGAGACCTATTCTCTATTAATTGATACTTATATAAAAGACCCTGTAGAGAAAGACTATTTATTCACAGCTATCGAGCACATGGACTGTGTCAAGAAGAAAGCTGAATGGGCTTTGAGGTGGATTGATAATGGATCATTCCAGGAGCGGCTGATTGCTTTTGCAGCTGTAGAAGGTATATTCTTTTCCGGCTCCTTCTGTTCAATTTTTTGGCTAAAGAAACGTGGACTTATGCCTGGTCTAACCTTTTCAAATGAATTAATCAGCAGAGATGAAGGAATGCACTGTGACTTTGCATGTCTGCTTTACAACAGACACGTAAGAAGAAAACTCACTGATGATACCATTAAAAAGATAATAGCCGATGCCGTAGAAATCGAAAAGGAATTTGTGAGTGATGCCCTTCCAGTCAATCTTATTGGAATGAATGCCGATATGATGTGCCAGTATATTGAATTTGTTGCTGATCGTTTATTGGTTTCACTTGACTGTGATAAGATTTACAATGCAGAAAACCCATTCCCTTGGATGGACCTAATCTCTTTACAAGGTAAGACCAACTTCTTTGAGAAGAGGGTAGGAGACTACCAAAAAGCTGGTGTTTTAAGCGATAAAGAAAAGCAAACATTTAGTCTAGACGAAGAATTTTAATTTGAAAACTACATAAATCAACGGTAATGAAAGTACTAAAAAGAAGCGGAAAAAAAGAAGATGTAAGTTTTGATAAAATCACGGCGAGAGTCAAGAAATTATGCTACGGGCTCAATCAAGACTTCATCAGCCCAATAGAAATTTCAAAGCGGGTTATTCAAGGTCTATATGACGGTGTATCTACCTCAGATCTTGATAATCTTGCAGCTGAAACGGCAGCTAGTTTGGCTGCAATACATCCTGAATACGCATTATTGGCTGCTAGAATAGCTGTAAGCAACCTTCACAAAAATACCGATAAGAGTTTTTCTAAAACCATGGAAGCTCTTTACAAGTACATAGATCCTAAGACAGGTGAATCAGCGGGCTTGATAAGCGACAGTATGATAGAAACAGTCAGAAAGCATAAGGATATAATTAATTCCGCCATTATATATGATCGCGACTATAGTTTTGACTATTTCGGTTTCAAGACATTAGAACGCTCCTACCTTTTAAGAATGGAAGGTAAAGTTGTTGAAAGACCTCAGCATATGCTTATGAGAGCTGCTTTGGGTATTCACGGTACCGACATTGAATCAGCTATTGAGACCTACAATTACATGTCAGAAAAGTGGTTTATTCACGCTACGCCTACATTATTTAATGCAGGTACGCCAAAACCTCAATTATCCTCGTGCTTTTTATTAAGTATGACTGAGGATAGCATTTCAGGAATATTCGATACACTTTCACGTTGTGCAAAAATCAGCCAATCTGCAGGTGGTATTGGCTTAAGCATTCACAATATCAGAGCTCAAGGTAGCTACATCAAGGGCACAGGCGGTACATCTAATGGTATCATACCCATGTTGAAAGTTTATAATGACACTGCCAGATATGTTGACCAGGGTGGCGGAAAGCGTAAAGGTGCCTTCGCTGTATACCTTGAACCATGGCATGCTGATGTATTTGATTTTCTTGAGTTGAAGAAAAATCATGGAAAGGAGGAAATGCGCGCAAGAGACTTATTCTACGCCATGTGGATTCCTGACTTGTTTATGGAAAGAGTAAAGAATGATGAAGAATGGTCGTTGTTCTGTCCTAATGAGTGTCCAGGGCTTTATGATAGTTACGGAGGAGCTTTTGAAGAGTTATACCATAAGTACGAATCAGAAGGCAAGGCTCGCAAAAAAGTCAAAGCACAGGATCTATGGTTTGAAATTTTGGAGTCTCAAATTGAAACAGGTACACCATATATTTTGTACAAGGATGCTTGCAACAAGAAGTCTAATCAAAAGAATTTAGGTACCATTAGATCTAGTAACTTATGTACTGAAATTATAGAGTATACATCTGAAGATGAAGTTGCTGTTTGTAACCTTGCATCTATAGCTTTAAATAAATTTGTTTCAGAAGGTGAATTTGATTTTCAGAAGCTTTATGAAGTGGCTAGAGTAGTTACACGCAATCTAAATAAGGTTATTGATATCAATTATTACCCAATACCTGAGGCTAGAAACTCTAATATGCGTCACAGACCTATTGGTATTGGGGTACAAGGTCTAGCAGATGCTTTCATTCTGATGAGATTTCCATTTGATAGTCCTGAAGCCAGACAACTTAATAAGGACATTTTCGAAACCATTTATTATGCAGCTCTTGAAGAAAGTTGTGCTCTTGCAAAAGAGAATGGTGCATATGAAACTTATGAAGGTTCACCGGCTAGTAAAGGAGAACTTCAATATGATCTTTGGGGCACCAAGCCTTCTGACAGATGGGATTGGAAAGGCTTGAAGAAAAAGATAGCAGAATCAGGATTGCGTAACTCATTATTGCTTGCGCCAATGCCTACTGCTTCGACATCACAAATACTTGGTAACAACGAATGCTTTGAGCCATACACTTCTAACATATACAGTAGAAGAACATTGTCTGGTGAGTATATAGTTGTTAACAAGCACTTACTCAATGATTTGATTGGACTTGGTTTATGGGATAACGAGATGAGAGAAATGTTGATGTCGACTAATGGCTCTGTTCAGAATATCGAAGGTATCCCTGATCACATCAAGGAACTATATAAAACAGCATACGAGTTGAGCCAAAAAGTCATTATTGATATGGCAGCAGATAGAGGGGCTTATGTTTGTCAGAGTCAGAGTATGAATCTCTTTGTCGAAAGTCCAACATTCTCTAAACTCTCATCTATGCATTTCTATGGATGGCAGAGAGGGTTGAAAACAGGAATGTACTACTTGAGATCGAAAGCTGCTGTTGACCCTATTAAGTTTACACTTAGTGATAAGTATCAGAAAAGACTGAGCAGTAAGAATCAAACTTCATCTAGTAAAAAGAATGACGGCTCTAGTCCGGTAGATGGTTTTGAGTTTAAAGCTGAAGATCAAAATTCAGAAGTTAAAGCTTGTAGCTTAGATGATCCGGATTGTCTTATGTGTGGTTCGTAATTTGATAGTTTAACAGTTGCAATTATAAATGAGAACAGGGTGGAAGTGGAGACACATTCATCCTGTTTTTTTATTCTAACTCATCTACTTTTTCCTTAAGCCAATTGGCACTAGCTATTCCTTTAGTTGCATTCATTTCATTTTTGATAGCCTCTATGGCGGCTTTGTCTCCTCTATCTATCCTCAATAACTTTCTGGTGAACTTCAAGAGGTTTGAATAGTTGTTCAATGTACTTGACGGTATCTTCTTTTTTTGTCTGTTTAGGAAGACTTTAAAACTATCTAAAAGAGATAATAGTGGTTCAATCTCATCAGTTTCATAATAAGCAGCTAATAACATGGATTTTGCACCCAAATTATAAGATAGATCCTCGTACTCTATGGTTTGTAATAATTGTAGCATTTTTCCATAATCCTTAGTATAGAAGTACAGTTGAGCTTTATGATAAGAATAAACATTATCTCTAAAACTCTCCGGCAGATACTGTTTATATTCTTCTATAAAATAGGATACCCATTCATATTCTTGAAGCCTTAAACCAGTAGTAACAATGTTTTTAAATGTATAAGGATTAATCTTATCATCAATGGTTATAAATCCTTTGTTGAGGTAGGATTTATATAAGATAAACAATTCATTTAAGAAGTTACTTCCAGGGTCATTTATTCTATCTATTACATAGTTTATAGCTGACTCATAAAACTTTTTAGTATCTTCTTTTGTAAAATAGCCTGCATATTTTTCGAGGAGTGACTTTAAGTTGTAATAGTGTTCTTCGTTCTCATAGTCGACAAGCGTATGATAAATTGATAGTAAAACTGATACGATAGGTACGTTTCTTAAAAACTCGTTTTTATTAATGCCATTGACTATTTCTGATATGAGGAAATCGTCATATTCTTTAGATAGAGGGTTTCTACTCAATGCATCACAGGCATATCTTAGTTTTTCAACAACGTAAAAGATATCAAGATTATTAGTTATGTCTGTTAGATTAGTCTTTGCAAATCTATCCAAATCATAATTCACCATTCTGAAAGCATTGTATTCTACCTGATACTTATAATAGAAGTCTCTGGCTGTTTTACCCTCTTCCAGTATATCAAGTTTTTGAGCCCCTTTAAAAGATCGTGAAAACAAAATACTCATTTCGCGCTTGGCTAGACTTTCAGTTAATTTGGCTTTCATTTCCAGTGGATCATTTACGACATCTTCTATTACAAAAAAGTTTTCTATGAGAGTCATCAAGTCAGAACTCATTTTCCTAAGTTTTGGATAATTGAAAGGTGCCTCAGGGAAAATATTTTGCCAAATTACTTCTCGATCTAGTGAATGCTCATCATCCTTATGATTTATGATATATTGACCGAGATTATTAAGTGATTGATTGGGATTGAGATAAGGAGAGTCAATAAACTTTGACAAGCGATTCAGCTGAACTGCGCTTAAAGATGAAATAACTGTATTTAATTTGCTTTTAAACATATGAAAAAATAAAATATTTGTATCTTTGTGATGATAAAGTCATACAAAAGTAGTTATTTTGTAGCTCAATATATTCTCAGGTAAAGACTAAACATAAATGCGATCATTTAGACTCCTCTTGTTGTATGCATTTTTGGCGCAATTGATTGTGCCCTTGTATAGTTTTGCCCAGAGCATTTCTCCATTCGAATTTCATGATCTAATGAAAAATACTTCCTATGAAGTATTTTTGCAATCTACAAATAACGGTATCACTGTTATCAATAACGTTAATAACGGTTCTCTTTCAATTTCCAATCAGCCGGTATCCGGTAGCAATTACTTAGCAACCTACACACCTGATCAGGGTTTCATAGGTAGAGATACTTTGACATACCAATATTGGGTATTTACTGGCTCCGGTGTTGCTTTAAGACACAAAAGTTTAATATTTGATGTCAAAGCCTTCTTTTTGAATGATGATTATTACATCATATCTTTGGATGATGGAGAAGTTTATTTTGATGTTTTAGCTAATGATGAGAGTAACTCAACACTGCAACTATATTATATTCCATTATATAGTAAAGGTACAGCCGAAATATCAAATGACAATCAAATTAGATTCATCCCAACGTCTACAGGTTATGCTAATTTAAAATATGTGGCATGTGACGAAGATGGAGATTGTGGAAGTGCTAGCGTTTTGGTTCACATCAAAGAAAGTGAAAGCGATATTTCCGGTGATACTATCAGAAGAAATACGCTTAGGGGCAAGGCTATTCCACTATTTCTTACATCGCCTTTATTTGAGCTAGAGACAGATGCTAGTAACGGCGCTGTCGAATTTACGAGTGATGTACAAATAAAATATACACCCAATAGTGGATTCGTAGGTCAGGATACTATTGTGTTTTCTGCATTAGAGGATGAGTTTGTTACGGTTTTCATAGTGAACGTTATTGACTTTAATGTTCCAAATACAGTCGTTGTTGATGATCAATTCTTCACTGCGGTTAATCAACCAGTTAGCTTCAACGTACAAGATAACGATTTTACTCAAAACTTTCCTATAAGTGATTACACACAAGTCAGTAACGGTAGTTTGATTTACCTGGGAAGTGGCAACTTTGAGTATACTCCAAACGAAGACTTTAGAGGAACAGATGTATTTACTTATAAGATTTGTCCGCTTCAACAAAACTGTGAGACTGGAATAGTCAGGATCGATGTAGATAATCAAATGCCTCTTGGTGATAGCTACCAATTTATTACGGCACTAAATACACCTTATCTTATTCAATATATCGTTCCTATCACTTCTCATGAATTTGAAATCACGGATTTCCCTATTAATGGTGTTCTAGATTATTATCCTGGTCAACAGACTGTCTCTATACAAGGCCAAAGCGTGTCAGGGTATAATTTACTGGTATATGAGCCTAATACAGGGTTTTTAGGGGTTGACGAGATGAGGGTGACGTATTGTGCCGGAGGTGACTGTAAAAGCATTAAAATAGATATCGAGGTTGTTGATTTCTTTCCTGGTAATGATTGTTTTACAGATTGTGTATGGCCGGGTGATATCAATAACGATGGAAGGGTTGATATGTATGACTTATTTCCATTGGCCTATCACCTTGGAGATACTGGGTTTTCCAGAGATGATAACCAAGGCGACATTAGTTGGCATGGTGTACCATCTTCGGATTGGTATGTGAATCAAATACAATCTAATGTCAATCTAAAGCATGCCGATGCAGATGGAGATGGTATTATCATGGCTTATGATACATCAGCTATCGTGTCTAATTATTTAAATTATCACAGGTTTATTGCTCCTACACATGACCCATTAATCGATATTCCGTTTGTGCTTGATACGCCGGAAGGCCCTGTTTCTCAAGGTGATACTGTTCAAATCGGCATTGGTATTGGTAATGAAGCTTTCCCTGCTTTAGACTTCGTGGGTACAAGTTTTCAATTAGATTTTATAGGTGCGGATTTCATTGACCCTTCTTCGGTATCAGTTAGCTTCTTATCTGATTCATGGCTTTCAGAAGATGGACCTGCGTTGAATCTCTGCATTCAGCCAAACGAATCCAGAATGGACGCAGCATTAGCAAGAGCCGATGGCAGGCACACATCTGGTTTTGGTGTTATCGCCCAGTTAGAGTTTATTGTTGTAAAAGATATTGATGGGTTTCATATAGGTAATCAACCTTCTATACCAATAAGACTTATAAATGGTGCTGCTGTCTTAGCAGACGGTACTCGGGTAAGGCTACCGGGTGATCACAAAGCGATTGCCTTTAGTCCAAAAGAAGAGACATATGAAACCAATACTACGCTTAATGTCTTCCCTAACCCCGCTGCAGACGAGGTGACCATTAGTGTTGAAGGCAGCAGAGCTAGAATTACTGACATAGAAGTTATCTCTATGACTGGTAGTTTGGTACAATTTCAATCTGTGAATGAGGCCAAGAGCACTTATCTTGACCTATCTTCTGTAAGAACTGGCCTGTATGTTCTGCGTGTGCAAACCACTAAAGGTGTTTTAGTACACAAACTTCAAGTCGTAAGGTAAGTAATTCCGATCATTAAGTAGAAGTATAGTGTTTGTCACTGCTGAATCTCTTTTCCTGAATGAGGCTTAAGCGTAATTCTTCATAATGTTCATGCATGATGACTTGTAACTTAGTCCGAATAAGTTTAGATGCACAAGTAAGTAATACAATTGATATATTGGCAGTCTTTCTTTTTCACCATTTTCTCTAGGTTTTATTACATCATAAGCGTCATAAAATACTTTAGGGAAGCTCCCAAATAATTTAGTCATAGCAAGATCAACTTCATGATGACCATAGTAAAGTGCTGGGTCAATAAACCATGGGTTTCCCTCACTGTCAAAATACAGATTACCTGACCACAAATCACCGTGTAAACATGAAGGTGTAGCATGTGGTAATTTATCCATCCAGTACCTACAAAATCGCTCACCAACTTTCATATCAGTGAGGTCAAGATAGCCTCGAGTATGGGCGTTGATTAACTGTGTCCTAATTCTTTGATTGATGTAGAATTCAGGCCAATGAGATGATTGGTCATTGCTTTGGTTGAGATGACCTATATAATTATGCCTTGACCACCCATGTGATTTTTGATTGTTGAGATGAAGGTGGGCTAGCATTGTCCCGGCTGCTTCGTAATTTTTTCTTACACCAAATTGAGCAGGTTTTATATATTCCAAAATAAGGCAAGCTGCCTGACCTTTGGATAAGACTTCAATTGGCTTTGGTGCTCTGACATCATTTTCCCGCAGTAGAGATAAAGATAAAGATTCAGCCTCAAACATATCTTTACTGACAGGTTTTGAATTGTATTTAACAAAGTAATGTTCACTGTCAGCTATGAGTACAAATGCTTCGTTTATATCACCACCTGAAATTGGTTTTAATTCAAAGTTCGGGAATTTCTGAGTCAATATTGATTTGAGCATTACAGCCTGTTTTGTTCGATAACAGACAAGAGTTGATCTCTGTAATTTTTGCCTACAGATATCTGTTTGGTTTCATTTCTTTCTGTCACTTCTACCATATTGCCATTAACAGCATTAATTTTACCTATATTGACAATGTATGATCTATGAATTCGAAGAAAGATATCTTGAGGCATTTTCTCTTCTAAGCTTTTCATAGTTTGTAATGTGATAATTCTACCAGCCTCAGTCCTGATAATGACATAATCCTTTAACCCTTCAATGTAGATAATATCTTGATAATTTACTTTGACCAGTTTTTTATCAGCTTTGACAAAAATATAGTCGTGATGACCTTGATGGCTACTGTCATGAATTGAAGGTTTATTGGAATCTGTAGTTAATTTTTCTTTACATTTATTGACTGCTGTTTTAAATCTTTCAAAAGAAACGGGCTTTAATAGATAGTCCACAGCATTAAGCTCAAAACCTTCTACAGCAAAATTTGGAAAAGCGGTAGTAAAGACTACCAAAGGTGGATTGGGTAAAGTTTTGACCAATTCAATACCTGTCATCTCCGGCATTTGAATGTCCACAAACATGATATCTACCTCATGCATTTTTAGTGCTTCCTTAGCTTCTAATGCATTTTTACATGTTGCCACCAATGATAAGTCATCTAACTGATCTACATATGTTTCTAAAATATCCAATGCTAGTGGTTCGTCGTCTACTAATAGTACATTTATCATAGTAATTGTATTTTAATTAAGTGATATTATTAAATTGACATCAAAGCATTCGCTTTCATTATTTATAGTGAGTTCGTAGTTGTCCTGGTAAATGAGGTTTAACCTTCGTTTGACATTTACTAACCCAATTCCTCCACTTTTCTTATTATTTGAATCTATTATATCGAGGAGGTTATTATCCGGTTTACTGTTCTTGACGCTGAAGTTCAATTGGTTTTTATCTACCGACAAGTCTATATGCACGTAATTTAAATCAGAGGCCCTTTGTGCGCCGTGCTTAAACGCATTCTCTACAAAAGGAATAAGAAGTAGAGGAGCTATTTCCTGACCATTGATATTGCCTTTTATATCTAGCTTTATATCTGTTCTGTCCCCATGCCTCAGCGATTCTAGTTCTAGGTAATTTCTCATATAAGACAACTCTTTAGATAGCGGTACTTTTTTTTCATTACTTTCATAAAGCATGTATCTCATGATTTCTGACAATTTCAATACGGTTTCAGGAGCTTTATCTGATTTTTTTAGAGTCAAAGCATATAGACTATTTAACGTATTGAACAGAAAATGAGGGTTGACCTGAGATCGCAAAAAGTTCAACTCTGATTGAAGGTTTTGCCGCTCTAGTTCTTTCTTTTCTCTTTGATGCTTAGCCCAATCATTGATAATCTTAAAAACAGTAGATCCACCTGCAACTATAAAGTTGAATAAGAATAACCATCCCTGGTTGATTAACAGGTCAATCTGTGCCTCTTGATTACCACTGATGATAATATATAAAATGGTAACTTTGGCAAAAGAGACAAAAAGGACTAAAGTTGACAACCATAAAACATAGATCAAAAAACTCTTTTCAGTCAGGTATTTTGGAATTAGGATGTACCAATTGATATAAATGAGCGTGACATAAAATACAACGCTAATGAACTCCTGAAACAAAACCTTACCTAGATTATCGCCTGAGTATGCCAACAACGAAAAGATCAGCCATAGGGTCAACCAGAATATGACATGAGGATAGTAGCGCCTGATCAATAAATTACTAGTAGTCATGAAATATATATACTTACATTTCAAATATAGCCTGCATCTATTAAATGAGACATTTTTTTAGACAAATGGAGTGATTAGCTTGATGATTTGCATGATTAATGTTGAAAAACCATTATACATAAGTGCGAATGACAGAAATTCTACATATATAGTTTCACCTTTTAGTAGTGTCAACCTCTTTGTTTAACGCTTTGACCAAGTCATTTCTCATTAACTATTTACAGATCCAATTATTGATTTTAAAACGTTATACAAATCGGTTGTATTTCATTTTGTCATTTTGGGCATCACCCTCCACTTCGTTTCGGGTCGCTACGTTCCGTGGCTTGCTATTCGCGCGGTCCTTACGGACTGGCTGCGCTATCGCTACGCCACCACTTCACATCGCTGATGCAGAGCATGCGTGAAAAACAACATTTTATAATACATTCTATCAATCTGTTGCTAAAGGGTTTAACTTTTTCTCTTTATATGTCGAGAGTAGGGAAGGAGTGGACTTAGTGTTCGCTTTCTATATGCTGATGCCATCAATTTTTGTTAGGGGGGGAATTCGCTAGCTAGCACCTTAGACCAACATTGCTACATTGATACAATTAAGGATGCTTGATGAAACATAGATATCTGTATTTTCACATCTAAATCACGATAGTGTAATAATGGTAAAACAAATAAATCCATTATAGGTGATATCAATTGAAATCATTACTTTTGCGACGTTTTTATCAATACATTATGGTTTATTTAACAAGAGTTGAAAAGTTTAACGCTGCCCATAAATTATGGGTCAAGTCGTGGTCAGATGAAAAAAACAAAGCTGTATTTGGCAAATGCAGTAATAAGAACTGGCATGGCCATAATTATACACTATACGTTACTGTAAAGGGTAAGCCGGACCCAGTGACGGGATTTATAGTAGATGTAAAGAAATTGAGTCAGGTTATCAAGGATGAAGTCATAGAGTACCTTGATCACTGTAATCTTAACCTTGACGTACCTTTCATTCCTGAGGATATGATGCCTACTACAGAAAACCTTTGTATTGTCATTTGGGATAGATTGAAAGATAAAGTCGGTGTAGAGTTACACAGCATAAAACTCTCCGAAACAGATAAAATCTATGCCGAATACTTTGGAGAATAAGAAATGAAAAAGAATATGCAGCAAAACGAAGATACACCTTTTATTGCAGAGCGATACAAGGATATCATATCATCATTAGGAGAGGATGTCTCAAGAGAAGGACTTGCAAAGACGCCTCTACGAGCTGCGAAGGCTATGCAGTTTCTAACTAGTGGTTATAATGACGCCCCGGCTGATATTTTGAGATCAGCAATGTTTAAGGAGGACTACAATGAAATGGTCATCGTAAAAGATATTGAACTTTACTCACTATGTGAACACCACCTATTACCCTTTTTCGGTAAAGCTCATGTAGCTTATATACCTAATGGCTACATCGTAGGATTAAGTAAAATTCCGCGCGTGATAGACGCATTTGCCAGAAGACTTCAAGTCCAGGAGCGATTAACACATGAAGTATTGACTTGCATACAAGAAACGCTCAATCCATTGGGTGTAGCTGTCGTCATAGAAGCTTCGCATATGTGCATGATGATGCGAGGTGTAGAAAAACAAAACTCGGTCACTACAACGTCAGCGTTTACCGGAGAGTTTAGCAGGGCAGAGACGCGGTTAGAGTTTTTAAATTTGATTCGATCTAATCTGCATTGAACCTAATCATACTAAAGGATAAGGTTTATAGTTGTTTCCAGACATTCATTAATGAAAAAATACATTTGAGATGAAAGCATTTGTTTTTCCAGGTCAGGCATCCCAGTTTGAGGGTATGGGTAAGGATTTATACGAAAACTCTTCAACAGCAAGAGACATGTTTGAAGAAGCCAATACCATCCTGGGCTATAGGATATCAGACATTATGTTTACAGGAACAGCAGAACAGCTCAAAGAGACCAGGGTCACACAACCGGCTGTGTTTTTGCACTCTGTGATCACAGCAAGGCTAGCAGGGCCAAGATTCAAGCCGGACGCGGTAGCAGGTCATTCATTGGGTGAGTTTTCTGCTCTAGTTGCTGCTCATGCACTTGGTTTTGAAGAAGGACTTAATCTGGTCAAGGTAAGAGCCGAAGCAATGCAGTCCGCTTGTGAATTAGAGCCATCGACTATGGCGGCAATTATTGGACTAGAGGATGATGTCGTCATAGATATCTGTGATAAAATAGATTCTGTTGTCATAGCTGCAAACTTTAACTGTCCCGGGCAGATTGTCATCTCCGGGAGCATAAGCGGCGTGACACAGGCTATTGAAGATTGTAAGCAAGCAGGAGCAAGAACGGCTATTCAGCTTGCAGTTGGAGGCGCATTTCACTCACCACTCATGTCGCCTGCAAAAGAAGCTCTGGAAGATGAAATCAATCGCGTCGTCATGCGTGAGCCCATCTGCCCAATTTATCAAAACGTGGACGGTTTGCCGCATACTGATGTGCAAGAAATAAAGTCTAATCTTATTGCTCAGTTAACTGCACCTGTCCTATGGACACAGACTATGAAAAATATGATACAAAACGGCGTCACTGAAGTGGTCGAAGTAGGAGGAACCGGAAAAGTATTAAGAGGCTTTTTCGCTCGAATAGACCGCCGCTTTCCCACCGAAACATTGACTGTGTAATTGGCTTGGAAACTTGAAGCTTCCTGTACAATGGATATCAGAGAATGACATGTCGTATGTCGAAGGGAAAATAAGTCCATGGTCGAAAGGTCCTTTTTTTAAGAGTCTAAAAGTCTGAAGGTCAGAAAGTCAGAAAGTCGAAGGTCAGGGAGTCAAAGGTCGCTATGGAAGATAAAAGATAAAAGGAAAAAGATAAAAGTGTTGCACTGTACTTGCTGAAGGCGAAAATAATCTTACAACGGTGCGAGGTGCTTTGGTTGACCTGATT
>SLDF01000349.1 GCA_007125435.1 Saprospiraceae bacterium | reverse complement strand
TCAAATATACCAACTTTGAAGGTATTAGGTACCATTATCTGTAAAGAATAGACGGGCTGATCTTCTTCATTGTTGGGATGGATATTTTTGGGGTGTCTCCTCCCCATTATATATATTATTATCTATTTGACGACACACAGCACCATATTCCAGTCATATGAAGTAATGGGACAGTGGGGAGGAGCCGGGCTCTCCATTCATATCAGCCGCCCCGCGATGGGCATTTACCAACACGACCGGATCGGCTTCCGTTGGTCGCCGCCCGGTCGTGGGTCATGCAACCATCTTGGCGCACCCGATATCCATTGCGATCCCTCACCCAGTGACAGACCATAGAAAAAATAGACGTCTATTTGCTTGCTGTGCTTGTGAGTTCAAATGTCATTTTTCTATTCTAGTTTTACATTTTTTATTAGAGCTAGTCCTTTGAAATATTTAGTGATCCTACATTTCTCATTTTTGATTACTTATTGACAACAAACCTTATAAAATCACATGTAAATAAAAAAAAATAGTATATTTGGACAAAAACAGTCCAAAATGTAAAAGACCAGTAATATGCTGTCAATTGGAGAACAAATAAGAAGGTTTAGAGAAAGTCAAGGACTGCCGCTAAGAAGTGTTGCTTCTGAACTTGACATTGATCAATCAGTTTTAAGCAAAATAGAAAGAGGTGAGAGAAGAGCATCAAAAAAACATATTATTCAAATAGCAAAAATGTTCTGTGCCGATGAAAAAGAATTACTTATTAACTATCTAAGCGATCGCGTTTTGTACGAACTGAAAGATGAAAGCTTAGCTGAAGAAGCTTTAAAAGTGGCAGAAAGAAAAATTAAATACATGATCAAAAAACAAAATGAGAAGTAAAGTAGCCATTTCAAATACAAAGCAAGAGCTGCCAAGCCACTTTGCAGACCGACAAGGCATGATCTATTCGTCATCTGTAAGTCAGCAACACAAAAAGAAAAATGGTCAGTTTTTCACTCCAATAGAAATAGCTGAACTCATGGCTTCCTTTTGTGACTTTGAAGGCAAATCCGTTCGGATTCTTGATCCTGGTTGTGGTACTGTTATTCTCTCCTGTGCATTAATTGAAAAGCTAGTTAAATCTAATAAAGCCTTAAACTTAATTGAACTTGTCGTTTATGAGACCGACAAAGAGCTCATTCCTATTGCTGAGTTATCGCTCGGTTATTTGAAAGAATGGTGTACAGATAGAGGAGTTGAGGTTAAAACAATAATTCATAAGGAAGATTTTATTCTCCATAACGCAGACAGTTTTAAAGAACAGATCGACTTATTTTACAAACCTGTTGAGCAATTTGATATTGTTGTTTCAAACCCTCCTTATTTTAAACTGCCAATTGAAGACTTGAGGGTAAAGGTTGGGAAAGTTGTAGTAAATGGACACCCTAACATTTATGCTTTATTTATGGCTTTATCTGCAAAACTACTCAAAGAGGATGGCGAGTTAATCTTCATAACCCCGCGTAGCTATGCAGCTGGTGGATACTTCAAAGCCTTCAGAACATATTTTTTCAATCTCATTGACTTAGATAACGTACACCTTTTCGTTTCCAGAAAAGACACGTTTAGTAGAGACAAGGTTCTTCAAGAGACGGTTATAATAAAAGGTGCCAAACGAACAAACCCTAAACCCCAAGTAAGAATTTCATCATCCAGCGGGTTGAAGGACTTAAACGAAACTTTAGTCAAGGTTTTCCCCAAAAAAGATATAATAGACTTAAGCTCAAATGAAAAAATATTGTATTTGCCAACAACGGACTACGAGGAAGCAGTTTTAGAAGTTTTTAAAAACTGGTCAGGAAGCCTCGCAAAATACAACATTAAAGTTTCAACAGGGCCAGTGGTAGCATTTAGAGCTAGAGAGTACCTTAGAGCCAATCATGATAAGCAATTAGACAGTCTAGCACCCCTATTTTGGCTACATAACGTAAAGCAAATGGAATTGACGTGGCCAGTTCCAAAACCTCAAAAACAACAATATATTAATATTGAGACAAAATCAATACACCTATTGTTACCAAATAAAGACTATGTTTTATTAAGGCGATTTAGTAGCAAAGATGACAAAAACCGTTTGATAGCAGCTCCTTACTTTAGTAATTTTATTCAATCAGATTTTATTGGTGTCGAGAATAAAGTGAATTACTTTTACAGACCTAATGGTTATTTAAAACGCAATGAAGTTATTGGGCTTTGTGCTTTACTTAACAGTAGCCTTTTTGATACTTACTTTAGAATTTTTAATGGCAATGTCAATGTGAGCGCAACTGAACTTAGAGGCATCTCATTACCACCGTTAGAAATCATAAAGGAAATTGGAGATACAATTATTCTCTCAAATGAGTTTTCGGTAGAACATACAAATCAAATCATAAGCGAATATTTTGAACCCGCATACAGTACATGAGTAAGATTGAAGAAGCAAAAATAATATTAAAAGCTCTGGGTCTTCCCAAAAGACAGCAAAATGACCGTTCTGCTTTGACGTTACTTGCCTTGTGCGGTTTAAAAGAAATTGACAGTTGGAGCAAAGCTAAAGCAGTTTGCATGTCTGTTATGGGTAATAAAGAAAATGCAAAGTATCAAGGCATTATGCGTTTCATTGCAGAACATTATAACAAAAAATATGCTGAGAATTCAAGAGAAACATTTCGACGTCAAACACTACATCAATTTGTACAAGCAGGCATCGTAATCCATAACCCGGAAAACCCCAATCTTCCAACTAATAGTAAAGACAACCACTATCAGCTATCTCCAGAGGCATTGAATGTGATTAAGACCTTTAACACGAAAAAGTGGAACAAAGAAAGTAAGCACTTCAAAGAAAATGTCGGTTTGTTACGAGATAAATATCTGAAGAAAAGAGAATTACAGAAAACCCCAATAATACTAAAAGGTGGAAAAGAGTTAGTCTTTTCTCCAGGAAAGCACAATGAAGTTCAGATTGCAATTATCGAAGAGTTTGCACCACGTTTTGCTCCCGGCAGTGACTTGCTTTATGTCGGAGATACTGCTAAAAAAGACCTTTATATGGACAAAGTGATACTTGGTAGACTCGGGGTACCTATTGACGAGCATAGCAAGTTGCCCGATGTAGTGCTTTACGATAGAAAGAAAAATTGGCTGTTCCTTATTGAAGCAGTGACGTCACATGGTCCAGTCTCCCCAAAAAGACTGGTAGAGATGGAAAAGCTACTCGAAAACTGCAAAGCAGGTAAGATATATGTAACTGCTTTCCCCGATATTAAAGAGTTTAAAAAACATACAACAAATTTAGCCTGGGAAACTGAAGTCTGGGTGGCCAGTTTTCCTGATCATATGATCCACTTCAATGGGGACAGATTTATGGGCCCTCGATAAAAAACTGAAAATACTGTAAGGTTTTGGGGTTAAACTGCCGCTGTCGAATTAATCTACCTACGACCCTTGTCCAGTGAAATTCAGTAAGTCATGTGTTTTTCCAGGTTTAAACCCGCTTTATGCATTAGCGATTTCTATTACGGCTTAAAATCGACGAAGGAGATTCACGAACACAAATAAAGAAATCAAAACAGCGTGAGTAAATGGCTTCAAAATAAGGCGCTTTGCTTGATTTCGC
>SLDF01000191.1 GCA_007125435.1 Saprospiraceae bacterium | reverse complement strand
GAGGGTTTAAATCGACGAAGGAGATTCACGAATGCCATAAAAAATATAAAAGCAATATGAGTAAATGGCGAAAAAATAAGTGATTTCGCGATTAAATCATAGTCACCCCTATGGTGAATGAGCGAAATCAAGCAAAGCGCCTTATTTTGAAGCCATTTGAAGCCGTAATAGAAATCGCTAATGCATAAAGCGGGTTGAATGTAGATTTCATGTCAACTTGTTGTAAAGTTAATCCTTTTTGAATTATATCGAGGCTCATGACTTAGCATTATCCTGTAGCAGGTTTTAGATTGATATATTTAGCTAGAGATGTAGCAAGTATTATGCAGTACAATTCAAACAGCTGTTACCAATAAAAGTCGTTAAGGTCATTGTAACAAACTAAATGTTAGTTCTACTAAAAAATTACTGGTCAATATATATCTTTGTCGGCAGTTTGTAAACAAATAGCCCAACTACTTATGCCTAAAGACCCATCCATTCGATCCATTCTCATCATTGGAAGTGGACCAATTGTTATTGGTCAAGCTTGTGAGTTTGATTATTCCGGCTCTCAAGCCTCGCGCTCTCTGAGAGAGGAAGGTATAGAAGTGAGTTTAATAAACTCCAATCCGGCGACCATCATGACAGACCCGTTGACGGCCGACCATATTTACTTGTTGCCACTTACACCGGATAGCATAGTTTCTATATTAGAAGAACGACAAATAGATGCCGTTTTACCTACAATGGGAGGTCAGACAGCGCTCAATCTGGCTATAGAAGCCAGTAAGCTCGGCATTTGGGAAAAATACAACGTAAAATTGATAGGTGTAGATCTGGATGCCATAGAGCTGACTGAAAACAGAGAAATGTTCAGGCAGCATATGATAAACATTGGCATCAAGGTTGCACCCTCATATATAGCCAACTCATTTTTAGAGGGTAAAGAGGCTGCACAAAAGCTTGGTTTTCCCCTCGTCATAAGACCCTCGTATACATTGGGTGGTACAGGTGGAGGCTTCGTGCATAAAGAAGAAGACTTTCCGGAAGCCCTCAAAAGAGGACTCAATGCATCACCAACCCATGAAGTCTTGATTGATAAAGCTGTTTTAGGGTGGAAAGAGTATGAACTAGAGTTACTTAGAGACAAGAAAGACAACGTTGTTATCATCTGTACAGTTGAAAACCTGGATCCCATGGGTATTCACACCGGTGATAGTATTACTGTTGCTCCTGCTATGACGTTATCTGATACTGCCTATCAAAACATGAGAAATGCAGCTATCAAAATGATGAGGTCACTAGGTAACTTTTCAGGAGGCTGTAATGTGCAGTTTGCAATCAACCCGGTCGATGAGGAGTTAATAGCAGTAGAAATCAACCCCCGTGTATCAAGGTCTTCTGCACTTGCCAGTAAAGCCACGGGCTACCCTATTGCAAAAGTAGCAGCAAAATTGGCACTGGGGTATTCACTGGATGAGCTTAAAAATGTCATTACCCAAACCACATCTGCCTTTTTCGAGCCGGCATTGGACTACGTCATAGTCAAGATGCCAAGGTGGAACTTTGACAAGTTTTACGGGTCAGATAACTTACTCGGCTTGCAGATGAAGTCAGTGGGAGAAGTCATGGCCATAGGTAGAAGCTTTTTAGAGGCCATGCAAAAGGCCTGCCAATCTCAGGAAAACAATAGAATGGGACTGGGCGCTGACATGAAAGAGTGGATCAGGACTGATGATATTCTCCATCGTCTGGAGTCACCAAGTGATGATAGGATATACAGGCTGAAAGATGCACTTAGATTAGGTGTGCCGGAGCGCACATTGCATACAATGACAGGCATTGACCCCTGGTTTATCCGACAAATTAAGCATCTGGTTAATCTGGAAGAAAAGCTAATGCGCTACAATGTAGCTGAAGATATACCATTAGATTTTTTCAGAGAGCTTAAGCAGTGCGGATACTCTGATGCACAGATAGCTTGGGTATTAAGAATAAATGAGGAGGAGGTGACCAGACAAAGATTAAAGCTAGGTCTGACCAGAACATATAAGACCGTTGATACTTGTGCGGCAGAGTTTGATGCAAAGACACCTTATTTCTATTCTACTTTCGATGGCGAAAATGAATCCATACCATCAGAGAATAAGAAAATTATTGTACTGGGGTCAGGTCCTAACCGTATCGGACAGGGTATTGAGTTTGACTACTGCTGCGTCCATGGTCTATTTGCCATCAAGGAAGCTGGATACGAGTCGATAATGATAAATTGTAACCCTGAGACCGTGTCAACAGACTTTGATATTGCAGATAAGCTGTACTTTGAGCCGGTATTTAAAGAGCATATTGACGAGATCATAGCTTTAGAAAAGCCAGACGGTGTCATTGTGCAATTAGGTGGTCAGACGGCACTTAAGATGGCCAAAGATTTTCATGAAAATGGAGTACCTATTATTGGTACAGATTATCCATCCATGGACTTAGCAGAGGACAGAGGGTCATTTTCTGATATGTTGAAGGCTTTGAATATTCCTTATCCGCGGTATGGAGTGGCAAAAAATGCAGAAGAAGCACTGGATCTGGCCAGAGAAATTGGCTATCCTATGTTGGTGAGGCCTTCATATGTCTTAGGTGGACAAGCAATGCGCATAGTCATTAACGACCAGGAGCTGGAAAGAACGGTTCTTAATATATTTAAGCACTTCCCAGACAATAGAGTATTGGTGGATCAATTTTTGGAACGTGCAAAAGAGGCCGAGATTGATGCTATCTGCGACGGAGAAGAAGTACATATCATGGGAATCATGGAGCACATCGAACCAGCGGGAATTCACTCCGGAGATAGCTCGGCTGTATTGCCTCCCTACAGCCTTTCAGAGGATGTCATAAACACGATGATCGAGTACGCCAGAAAACTAGCGTTTGCACTTAATATCAGAGGCCTCATCAACATACAGTTTGCAATAAAAAATGACAACGTCTTCGTCATCGAGGCCAACCCAAGAGCAAGTAGAACAACGCCGTTTATTGCTAAAGCCTATAATGTTCCTTACCTGAAGATAGCGACACTAGTGATGCTTGGCACACACAAACTCAAGGACTTTGAGATTCTAAAAGAATTGACAGGCTATGCTATAAAAGTCCCTGTCTTTAGCTTCGAAAAGTTTCCTAATGTTGATAAGCAACTGGGGCCGGAAATGAAGTCAACCGGAGAAGCCATTCAGTTCATTAAAGATTTGAAAGATCCTTACTTCAGAGAGTTAGATCGCAATAGGTCTATGTACTTACACCAATAGACCGTGTATCGGCATTATTGGAGCAGTAATACCACATTAGACTCATTTTTTTCTATTAGACATGAGGTGGTGCATTTCAAAATGTCGTCTTTCTGGTCATGCATCAGCGATGTGAAAGGGTGGCGACGGTAGGAGCCAGACTCTACGTAACGATAGTGGAGTAGAGGCCGACCGTTCAGGGAGCCCTGTAACGAGTCTGAAAATAGCCGTCGTATGATCTAAGTCGAAGCTGTTTTGAGTGAGATCGAAGAATAAAAAATACGCGCATAGCCATAGGCTACACTTGATGTCGTCTGAAAAGAGCTAGAGCTTAGAGAATTTTACTTTAGACGAGTGCTGAAGAGAGAGCATAG
>SLDF01000038.1 GCA_007125435.1 Saprospiraceae bacterium | reverse complement strand
GCGTGAGGGATAGAAGTGATATGAGCGGGTATGGCATATGTAGTGGAGCGCTGGAGGGAGGGGCGACCGAACGGAAGCCACTCAAAACAGCAGCGACACTCTATGGCAGACCTGTGAATACAAGCGGATAGCCCGACCCGAAGGGACACGCCCAAAACATCATGTAATTTATCAAAAGTTTGTCGTTAGCAATTGTTCGATGGCTAGTTGATTTTATTTGTAGCTTTGTCTTTCTGATAATGAGGTAAGGCAAGGTAAATTGAGTAAAGTAAATATAACTGATATGATGACCAGATTGAGTGTTAATATTAATAAGGTTGCTTTGATAAGGAATGCGAGAGGTGCCAACTATCCGGATTTGTACAAGTTTGCTCTTGATTGTGAGCGATATGGTGCGCAGGGAATTACTGTTCATCCGCGTCCCGATGAAAGACATATTAAATATAGTGATGTACCGATTCTGAGAGATCTTGTCAGGACGGAATTTAATATAGAGGGCAATCCTACTGATGACTTCATGGCATTGGTAATGGCTAATCCTCCACATCAGTGCACGCTTGTGCCGGATGCGCCTGATGCATTGACATCGGACAGTGGCTGGAATACGGTAAAGGACTTTGATCGGTTAAAGGAGGTGACGGCAAAATTGAAGTCTAAAGGTATAAGAGTGTCCATATTTTTGGATCCTGACCCCGCTATGATTGAAGGTGCTGCCAATGCAGGGGTAGATCGTATTGAATTATATACGGGGGGCTTTGCTAAGACATTCGAAGGGGACAAAGAGGCAGCAGTAAAGCTTCATCGCAAAACAGCGAAAGTAGCGCAAGAGCATGGACTAGGAGTGAATGCCGGTCATGATTTGAATTTGTCAAACCTTCGCTTCTATAAAGAACAAGTTGAAGGCTTATTAGAAGTGTCAATTGGTCATGCACTGACTGTTGATGCACTTTATTTTGGGTTGGAAAACGCCATTCAGATGTACCTTAATTGTCTGAAGTAACATTGTGTTAACAGAAATAATATATGTCATATCTGATAATAAATAATTTTTTATTCCGCCTATTTTCTTCTGATTATGTGCAGATTAGGCGTTTTTGTGTATTGAACCGACAAAAAAAAAGCCTTAAATTTTCGTTAAGTTAATTAAAGGTTAAGTATATTAGCCCCGTTGTTAATTTATTAATTAAAAAAGAGTCGTATGAAGAAGCTTTTACTGCTTTTAGCGCTATCGTTTGGAATTTCGATAGCTAGTTATGCTCAGAGGCAAGTTACTGGAACCGTGTCAGGGGAAAATAATGAGCCATTAGTCGGAGCAAGCGTCGAGGTTGAAGGCGCAAATGTCGGAACTATTACTGATTTTGATGGCAACTTTAGTATAGAAGTGCCGGATGGGTCTAATGTTTTACTCGTTAGTTATTTAGGGTATGCGGAGCAAAGAGTTGAGATAGGAAATCTCGACAACGTGTTTGTCAGCCTTGTACCCGGGGGTATTGCATTAGATGATGTCGTTGTGGTTGGTTATGCCGAGCAAGAGAAGAGGTTTAGTACACAGAGTGTATCTACGTTAAGTAGCGAATCATTCAAAGACTGGCCTGCGTTGTCACCACAGCAATTGTTACAAGGCCAAGTGGCCGGTGTGCAGATGGTTAACTCATCAGGGGTATTAGGCGCTAATGCCAATGTGAGGGTTAGGGGTGCTACTTCAATCAATGCTGGAGCTCAGCCACTATATGTTGTGGATGGAGTGCCATTGAATGATGCTACAATGTCCTTTGCTCAGGGTGGTGGTACTGCACTTAACCCATTGCAAAACATTAACCCTAATGATATCGAGTCGATGTCGGTTCTTAAAGATGCATCTGCCGTGGCCATCTATGGTTCTCGTGGTGCTAATGGTGTTATCCTGATCACTACTAAAAAAGGTAGAAAAGGTCAAAAAACAGCTATTAATGTAGACATGTTCACAGGTTGGTCAGAACCGACTAACCTTGAAACTATGATGAATACTGAGCAATTCACTACCTTTAGAAATGATCTTCAGAGAGCACAGGGTCAACCTGAAACAGATTATTCAGGAGTGAGAGACTCATATTTTGACTGGCCTGGTGCTGTAACTAGAACGGGACGTCAAAATTCTGTTAACATTTCAGCAAGAGGTGGTGATGAGCGTACTACTTTTTCTGTAGTTGGTAACTTCTTGAGACAAGAAGGGTTTACCATAGGTAATGAGGCAGACCGTTTTAGCGGAAGGTTCAATTTTGAGCATAGAGCGAACGATTTGGTAACAGTTGGTGCCAATGTTTCTGCTTCGACAATATTCATGAATAGGATTGGTGTAGAGAACAATACGGCTGCACCTTTGACATCCTCCTACTTACAACTTCCTTTTGTACAACCATTTGATGAAAATGGAGCCTATGTGAATACAGGGTTTATTCAAAATGTATTGGCAAGAGAAGATTTAAATATCAATGACCATACATCGAGGAGATTAACAGGTAATATTTTTGCAGAGTTAAATCTTGCTAAAGGATTGACCTTCAGAACAGATTGGGGTATGGATAACTTTGGTACAAGTGAAAAAGGAAGAGTAGTTGACTTGTTCACTCCTGGTGGGTCTGCTTACAGAACCCAGTGGACTGATAACAAATGGATGTCAACTAATACCTTAAACTATAATACACAAATTGGAAAAAGTGATTTGAATTTCTTAGCAGGATATTCTTATGAGACATCTCGCTTAGAAATTTTAGAAGCAGCAGGTACAGGTTTTGCTAGTGATGGGTTACCGAATGTAGCTTCTGCTGCTAATCCAACATCAGCTTTTGAGTCAGGTACAGAGTGGGCGCTTGAGTCTCAATTCTTAAGAGCTAACTATCGATACGATAACAAGTACATGTTAGAGGCCAGTGTTAGAAGAGATGGTTCTTCTCGTTTTGGAGCCAATAATAAATACGGTACATTCTGGGCTATCGGTGGTGGATGGATTTTGTCTGAAGAGTCATTCTTAGTGGATAATGATTTCATCAACTTTATGAAGTTGACAGCAAGTTATGGTACAGCAGGTAATGATAGAATCGGTAACTTTACCCACCTGGCATTATATGGCGGAGGTGTAGCGGCAGACTACGCCGGGCTAGCAGGTCTAAGACCTACGCAAGTACCTAACCCTGATCTTACATGGGAGGAAACAGCTCAATTGGATATTGGATTGAATATTCAGTTTTATAGAAATATTTTCAATATTCAGATGAACTACTATGACAAAATTACTACAGGGAACTTACTTAATGTTCCTTTACCATTCACAACTGGATTTGCCGGAGCGCAAGCAAACGTAGGTAGTGTGCAAAACAGAGGTTTTGAATTTGACTTCAGCGCATTATTGGTTAATAAGGCGGACTTCCAATGGAGCTTAGGGTTTAATGTAGCATTCAATGAGAACACAGTATTAGAACTACCCGATGATTCACCGGTTGATGAGTTTGGTAATCAATTTGTGGCTGGAAGTATAGCGCAAAGAGCTGTCGTTGGCCAGTCTATCAACGAGTTCTATGTTATAAGACACAAAGGTGTCAACCCACAGACTGGTGATTTCGAATGGTTGGACGTTGATGGAAACCCTACAACAACT
>SLDF01000001.1 GCA_007125435.1 Saprospiraceae bacterium | reverse complement strand
GAATTATGCATTAGAAATTCGTAATGAGGGTTAAAAACTCATAATTCGATTCATGGTGTCAAAACGCTTTCTTATCATCATAAGCTCAAATTTAGAAGAGATATCTTATTAATAATGTAAATTCACAACACAAAGAATTAGAAGGTGTTCCTTTTGCATCGAAACACAAATAAAACATGAGAGGCATAATATACTTTATTGCAACTTTATTTCTCACTATAGTCAGTTGTAACTCAACAGATTCGTCCTCAAGCCCGCAAGAGAATCAAAGTAGTTCAGGTCAAAGAACTTCGGTCGAAGGGTTAGTTGTAGAGACTCAAACAGTCACCAATGTCATCAGGGTAAATGGTAACATCATTGCAAATGAAGATATTGAAATCAAACCGGAAATAGCAGGTAGATTAACATCGATAAACTTTGAAGAAGGACAATATGTAACAGAGGGTCAGTTATTAGCTAAGCTCAATGATGCAGATTTGCAAGCGGAGTTAAAAAAAGCAGAAGTCGCCTATGAGTTAGCTGAGCAGGATGAATCCAGAAAAAAACAACTTTTAGAGATAAAGGCCATATCGGCAGAAGAATACGATCAAGCCGCGACCCAACTTAAAAGTGCCGAGGCAGATATAGAATTGCTCAAGGCTCAAATTGATAAAACAGAGATAAGAGCACCCTTTTCAGGCATTGTAGGCTTGAGGTTTATATCGGCAGGAACCTTTGTGAGTGCAGGACAAGTCATTGCAGAGCTGCAACAGACGAACCCCATGAAATTAGACTTTGCAGTACCAGAACGCTTTAGTTCTTTGATTTCGACCAAGACCCCTGTTCGTTTTTCGACGGAAGGTTTGCGAGATACATTTTCAGCGAAGATTTATGCCATTGACCCGGTTATTGATTTGAATAATCGGACATTTAGAGTCAGAGCTACTGTAGACAATCGAAAGGGACTATTCAAGAGGGGTGCATTTGCAGATATTGAAATCACCTTAGAGGAAATCCAAGATGCAATAATGATTCCAGCCTCATCTTTAGTCCCTGAAATCAGAGGTTACAAAGTCCTATTGATCAAAGAAGGTAAGGTATCGTCACAATTAGTTGAGACCGGCACAAGAACTGACACTGAGGTTCATATTATTGAGGGGCTAGAAGAAGGCGATACGCTTATAACTTCAGGTTTGATACAGCTGAGAGAAGATACTCCGGTAATTTTAAAAAAAGACTCATAATACACGATGAACCCATCTGCAATATTTATACACAGACCTGTACTGACCATTGTGGTGGCCATACTTTTGATGCTGTTTGGGATCATTGGTTATAGCTATTTAGGTGTAAGAGAGTTTCCAAGTGTAGACCCTCCAATAGTCAACGTGCGAACTGATTACCCAGGCGCAAATGCAGACATCATTGATGCGCAGGTGACTGAGCCATTAGAAGCACAGATTAGCGGAATATCTGGTGTAAAGACCATTTCATCAATAAGTTCAGATGGAAGAAGTTCTATTTCTGTAGAATTTGATCTGGGCATCGACATGGATGATGCTGCAAATGATGTCAGAGATAAGGTGTCTGGAGCTGTAAGGCGTTTGCCACCGGACATAGAGCCCTCAGTCGTCAGTAAAGCTGACGCCGACGCCTCACCCATCATGGCCGTTTTGGTCCAGTCACAAAAAAGAAACTTATTAGAATTAACACAATTGGGTAATGACCTATTCAAAGAAAGATTACAAACCATTCCCGGTGTAAGTCAGGTGAATATTTGGGGCGAGAAGCGCTACGCCATGAAATTACTCATAGACCCCATCATGTTGGCGGCTTATGGTCTTACACCACTAGATGTCAGGACAGCCCTCAATCGAGAAAATTTAGATTTACCTTCCGGTATCATCGAAGGAAGAAAAACTGAGCTGTCAATCAGGACCATGGGGCGGCTAACCACTGAAAAAGAGTTCAATGACCTCATCATCAAAGAAAGCCAAACCAACCCTATCAGACTCAAGAATGTAGGCCGTGCCATGTTATTACCGGAAAATGAGCGGACACTACTAAGGGGCAACGGCGCCATACCTATGATAGGCGTTGCCATTACACCACAACCTGGAACAAACTACATCGACATATCTGATGCTTTCAGAGAAAAGTTAAAACAAATCGATAAAGAGTTACCGGATGACATCGTATATAATGTAGGATTTGATGTGACTGATAATATCAGAAATGCCATACAGGAAGTGAGAGATACCATATTGATTGCATTCAGTCTGGTCATGTTGGTCATATTCTTATTTCTGCGAAGATGGCGAACTACCCTCATACCCGTTGTGACTATCCCCATCTCTCTAATCGCTTCATTTTTCATCATGTATGTTGCTGACTTCTCCATCAATATTTTGACGTTGCTAGGTATAGTATTAGCGACCGGCCTAGTAGTGGATGATGCGATTGTTGTACTTGAAAATATATATAAAAAAATAGAAGATGGCATACCTTCGGTTCAAGCCGCCATGGATGGATCTAAAGAAATATTCTTTGCTGTTATTTCTACGACGGTGACCCTGGTGGCAGTGTTTATGCCTGTGATTTTTTTACAAGGTTTAACAGGAAGATTATTCAGGGAGTTTGGTATTGTTGTAGCGGGAGCTGTTATTATCTCGACGATTATATCCTTGACCCTGACACCGATGCTGTGTTCAAAAATCCTTACAAGAAAGGACAAAAACAGTTGGTTCTACAGGAAGTCAGAGTCATTTTTCAAAAAATTGGAGTCAAAGTATGAGTCATCATTAGCCGCCTTTATGAAAATAAGGTGGACAGCCTTCATTGTCGTATTGATATCAGCTTTTCTCATTTACTGGATAGGGAAGGATATACAATCAGAGTTGGCGCCAATGGAAGATAAAGGACGCCTATTAATAAGGGCTACAGCACCTGAGGGCACATCTTTTGAAATGATGGATGCCTTTAACGTGGCTGTGATGGACATGTTGGATACATTCCCTGAACGAAGAAACCTTATAGGAGTCTCATCGCCCGGGTTTGGGTCAAGTGTATCAGTTAACAGTAGTTTTGTCAGATTCAATATGTGGCCAGCAGACCAAAGAGAGAGGTCTCAAGATGATATGGCCAATATCATTACAAAAAAGTTGCAAAACTTTCCAATGGCGCGCACCTTTGTTCTACAGGAGCAGACCATTGGAGGAGGAAGATTTGCCGGCTTGCCGGTGGCATTTGTTGTCCAGGCAACCAATTTTGACAAACTCAAACAGGTACTTCCTGAATTCATGGAAAAGGCAAATGGCAGTTCTGTGTTTTCAGTAGTTGACTTAGATGTAAAGTTCAATAAACCAGAGCTCAAAGTCAATATAAATAGAGATAGGGCTACAGCACTAGGCGTGACTGTTGAGGATATTTCTCAAACGTTACAGTTGTTATACGGTGGTCAGAGATTTGGCTACTTTATTTTCGATGGTAAACAATACCAGGTTATTGGGCAAGCTGACCGTCAATTCAGAGAAAAGCCTCTTGACCTTGAGAGTGTATCTGTACGCAATAATAGAGGTGAATTGATTCAATTAAGCAACCTTGTAAGTGTGGAAGAGACCAGTACGCCCCCCCAACTATTTAGATATAATAGGTACGTAAGTGCCACAGTATCAGCCAACCCGGCTCCAGGATATTCACTAAAAGAAGGCATTGATGAAATGTATCGCATTGCTGATGAGGTTTTAGATGAATCTTTTTCTACGGACCTATCCGGTGTTTCCAAAGAATTTGCCGATAGTTCAAATAGTCTGTTTTTTGCATTTTTACTATCTCTCATTTTGGTTTATCTGGTTTTAGCTGCGCAATTTGAAAGCTTCAGAGACCCACTGATTATCATGTTTACCGTACCACTAGCTGTGACGGGGGCTATTATTTCTTTGTACCTGGCCGATATGACTTTAAATATTTTTTCGCAGATAGGCATCATTGTATTAGTTGGTATTGTAACGAAAAACGGTATACTCATCGTTGAGTTTGCTAACCAACAAAAGGATAAAGGCCTCAGCATAATGGATGCTGTCGTAAAAGCATCTTCGCTTAGAATGAGACCTATACTTATGACCAGCTTTGCCACTGTACTGGGTGCGGTACCTATAGCATTTGCTTTTGGTAGTGCTTCTACCAGTCGCACACCTATGGGAGCTGTCATTATAGGAGGATTATTATTTTCGCTTATATTGACGCTATATATCATACCAGCGATATATAGTTATTTTACAAGCGACAACAAAAGAAAGGATTTTGATGACATTGCAAAAACTCATTAGAAACTTATTATTGCTTCTGGTTGTCTTTGCGATTAACCACGATACTGCAATTGGACAAAATCAGTTGCCGGCTTTCATTACTTTACAGGAAGCTCTGGCTATTGGATTAGAGTCTAACTTCCTTATCAAGATCGCCTCTAATGAAGAAAAAATAGCAGCCAATAATAATAATAGAGGAGCCGCAGGTTTCTATCCCACTATCATAGTAGGAGCAGACCAGAACAACACTGTAAGCAATGCTGATTTAGTCTTTGGCACGGGTGATGAATTAAGCGTTAGAGGCGCTTTTGCCACTAGTTTTGCTGCTAATGTTGGCATAAGCTGGCAGGTGTTTGATGGTTTTGCCAGATCGGCTACATTGAGGAGGTTTGGTAATGAATATCAGCTGGCAGGACATTTTAAAAGGGCTGAGATGGAAATGGTCATGTCCAATATCATCAAGGCTTACATAAGCCTTGCTCTCCAAGAAAAATTAGTAGCCTTTACAAGAGAAAATCTTGAAATCAGCCACGCAAGAAGAAATCTTGCCATTCAAAGAGAAGCTATAGGAGCCGGCTCCGGATCATCTGTATTGCAAAGTCGTCTTGACTTTAATAATGACAGCCTGAACTATTACACCCAAAATGCCCAAATTAATGTACTCAAACACCAATTGCTCAATCAACTCCAAGTCAATGCTCCTATAAACTTTGAAGTTGATACCGGCTTTTTTGAATTATTGAATCTGGACTATGACAGACTTCGCAATGACGTTATAGATCAAAACAGAGAGCTCATCATTTCCAGACTTGAAATATTAAATGCTCAGGAGACTGTAAAAGAACAAAAAGGGCAGCTCTATCCTGATGTGTTCATCAATTCTGGTGCTAATTACAATCTGGGTATAAACCCCGCAAACTTCGTGACTCAGAATATAAACTATGGGCCTTTCATAGGTGTAAGCGCTAACTATATGCTGTACGACGGGAACAACATCAAAAGAAATATACAAAATGCCAAGCTCTTAGCAGAAAACTCTAGAATAGCTTATGAGCAAGCTCTGACAAGTAGCGCTATAGAGCTGAATACGCTCATTGCCCAGCACGAAGCACTCAAAGGTGTTGAGTCTATACTGCAGCAAAATATTGAAATTAGCAAAGAAAATCTAGAGATTGCCATAGAACAATACAGACTTGGTGCGATTACTGACGTAGAGTTTAGAGAGATTCAGATAAAAACCATACAGACCAACTTTGAAATGGTACAAAATGAATTGGAAAAGAAACTTCTCGAAGCGGATATGCTGCGAATAACCGGTAATTTAATTACGGATTAATCTGGGGCATTGAATTTCATACCCAATTATAACTCCATGCAGCATATCTCATAATACTTCTTCATATATTTGGCCTGAATTTGCAGTAGATCATAAATCGAATTGAATGGAATCCGTCAGTGCGTTTGAAATTATAAAAGTCGGCATAGGGCCATCTAGTAGTCATACCATGGGACCTTGGCGAGGAGCAACTCGCTTTTTAACGACCTTGAAAAAGGCAAGTCCAGATCTCAAGGATATTCAATCTGTCAAAGTGTATCTCTACGGCTCTCTTGCCAAGACAGGCTATGGCCACGGTACAGATGTTGCTGTGTTAATGGGGCTCTCAGGAGAAGACTATACTACTATCGATACCACTACTATACCTGACAAAACCAATACCATCATTCAATCTAAGCAACTGATGATCGGATCATTACGATCGATTGCATTTAATTATGAGCAGGACTTAGTGTTTGAATTTGGGGAGACTCTTGAGTTTCACCCCAATGGAATGAAGTTTCAGGCCAACTTTGAAGATGGGCGTATCATCACCGAAACTTATTTTTCTATTGGAGGGGGATTTGTGGTGAAAGATGGTCAGGATGATGACGACATCCTCAACAAGAGTAAGGTCACACCCTATCCCTGCCACAGCGCCAAAGATATTATTCAAAATTGCAAGAAGCTCAATCTAAGAATTTCGGAACTGGTATTCTTAAACGAACAGACCTGGCGAAGTCCAGATGAGATTAGACAGCATGCTCTTTACATATGGTCAGAGATCAAAGACTGTTTATTTCGAGGGCTCTGTAAAAAAGGGGTTTTACCCGGAGGGCTAAATGTAAGACGAAGAGCTCATGAACTCAGCAGAAAAAGACTGGGAAATCAAAAGTTTAAAGACATAGAAAGCTTGATCGATGCTATAAAGGCTGGCCCGCAAGACTTCAACACTGTCAATAAATGGGTGAGCATATTTGCCTTGGCTGTCAATGAAGAAAATGCCTCATTTGGACGCATCATCACGGCCCCCACAAATGGTGCTTCAGGCGTCATCCCTGCAGTGCTAATGTATGCTTGGTGCTTTATCCCCCACTTTGACGAAGATGCCGTCATTGACTTTTTATTGACTGCCGGTGAGATTGGCACTCTGTATAAAAAAGGAGCTACGATCTCTGCTGCTATGGGAGGCTGTCAGGCAGAGATTGGTGTGTCCAGTTCTATGGCAGCAGCAGGTCTTACTGAAGTTCTAGGTGGTAGTAAAGAGCAAGTTCTACAAGCAGCCGAAATCGCTATGGAGCATCACCTCGGTATGACCTGTGACCCTATCGGTGGACTTGTCCAGGTACCTTGCATAGAACGCAACTCCATGGGCGCCATCAAAGCTATAACGGCATCTAATATAGCGTTGGATGAAGATCCGGGTGGAGCAAGAATCTCTCTTGATGACGTCATAAAGACAATGTGGGAGACAGCTCTTGATATGAATGAAAAATACAAAGAAACGTCCGAGGGCGGTCTTGCGACAATTCCGGTCAATGTCGCTGAATGCTAAAATTCATTGATAAAACTACCAATGAGTCAATCCAAGTCAAATCGATATAATCGAGGTGGTATGCCATCTACTTCCTCACTGGTTATCAGTAAAGACGACTGATTCGGCTCAACAAGCACAGCCTCCATCTGACCAAAAATCGAAAATGGACCCAGATCGTATTTCTTCTTTTCACCCGACAGGAAATTGTCACCTTCAAATGCTGTTAATTCCCAAATCACACAATTTGATGCTTTCTGATAGCCAATGAGGTATACTGTCCTTCCATCGGCGCTGATATCTGCACCTGTGACCCGCACTCCAGCATGAAAGCTATCAATCATCTGTGCTTGATGTGTTCCAGCCTCATTGGGTATACGATACAAAACGGTGTTGTTGTCTAATCGGTGCTTAGTGAATACGTACAATGCATTTTCAAAGTAAACCATAGCTTCACAGTCAAAGTTATGACGGCTACCTGCTTCGATCTGTCCTTGCTCCGGATATGAATATCTTATCTGATTTTTCACCTGTACGGTACTTGTAGGCACTGAGAAGTCAAAATCCCTTTTGTCAACTTCATATATGGTATATAATTGACGACTCCCATCATTATTTCCGAAATCGCCGATGAATATAGAACTGTCGCTTTGAGCCAGATCTTCCCAGTCTATATTTGCAGCTAAATTAATAGTAATGGTATGCGTCACTCCACCGTTGAAGTCAATAACGTACAATTCGTTTTTTCCTCCCCGATCATTATGTGTGATCAGATTATTGTCGATCATGGCTAACCCAGAAGTTTCCTCCACCGCATCATCCAGATCTGTAATGAAAGTGGGTTGCCGCTCTTCAGTGGGATATTCGCATGAGGATATTCCTGCTGATCCCTCAGCGTAATTTAATGCAAATGGATCGCCACACTGCTCATCCTCGCTTTTTTGACAAGCAAAGCAAATCACCACCACAAAGGACATCATGATGAATGTAAACATCTCCAATTGCCTTACCAGTTTACTGCTCATCATAAAATAAATTTACCCTCTTGACATGGTCAAGTGTCTTCACTGATTTAACCATTTTAGAAGAGGAATTACTCTTTTTGAATTTTATGTAATAGGACATCTCTATAAGCTCTCCTCTATCGTCTTTCAGACTTTTAATATTGACTAATTTTGCCTTTCGGCAGTAAATGTCTAATATCTTTTGAATCTTACCTTGAATGTCGCCATCCTCTTCAATGATCACTTGAAGCAAAAATTCTTGCTTGACAGGGTTCTCTGAATACACCAAAGAAATGGCCAGTATGGAAAAACCAATAATAAATGTTCCCATCAATGAAATCATGTACATACCGGCACCACAGGCCAGACCGGCAGCTAGAGCGAAAAAGATAAACATAATGTCTTGAGTATCTTTGACTGCCGTACGAAATCGAATTATTGACATAGCGCCTACCAGACCAAAAGCGCGAGCCAAATTATTGCCGATCACCATGATCACAAGGGCTGTGATCATACAAAGCATGATAATACTGACGACATAGTTAGATGAATAGCTTACGCCTCTAAATGTAGCTCTGTAGAAGAATGAAATTATAATTCCGCATAATAAAGCAACTAAAAGATTAGCTGCAGCCTCGGCCGGCGACAATTTGAATATGAAAATATTTTCTAGCTCTTGCTCCATTCATTTTTATTTAATCATATACGCACTAAATCGTGGCAAATATAGCCTTCTACATACTTCGACAGAGCCTCCGCTTTTAATTCATATCTATGTACAATGGATTTAGCCCACGAAGGCATAGGCGCGTTAAAATACTTAATTTCCAGAATAAAGTGGTTCTTCCAGGGATATTCATAGCCAATATCATCATAAAGCTCACTAAATGCCGGATTCAAGGTAGATCTGATATTCTTATCAAAGGTAATGCGCACGCCGGGGTCTATTTTCCCTTGATAAGGCTCCCTATCATAGACAATTAGATTCACAGGGAACATATTAAAGCGCTTGACATTATATAGAAACTTCACTGCATCTTCATGGTACTTACGGTGTGACTTTTCATCCCAAAATGAGAAGTCACCAAAATTCATAACATCCTCTAAGTGATTAAAGGGAATCAGAGCCCTGTTTTTGAAGATCCTGTCGGCTATCTTATTCTTTATCTCCAGGAAGACCTTGCTATCTTCCTCCCTAAAATTATATCCTCGGATTCTTAGTTTTTTTCTATCTCTCAGACCGTCAAGCTTATCGCGGATAGCTTCTTTTTTGTATCTGTCCAGATAAATACTCCTCACCGTGTACTCAGGATAGCCTTTCGAGCAATCTGCAAAGGTATCCGGCCTTACAAATGGGCTTATTTCATCTCTGAATGTATCCAAAGCATCTATAGGAACCAGGTATTTTCTTTCATATCGAAGAGGCATGAGATTATTTTATTACCCCGAGGTCTGGAGCGTCTTTATCATGTACTGTCTAGGATTCAAGCTTGTACCTACCACTTCGATGGTCACCAGATTACCCGGAATCAATAGATCATGCGTCTCGTCAAATGCGATGGTCACATACACAACAGGCTCGCCATTTAGAAGTTTTATCTCATTATTGAAAGCGACTACACGACCAATCTTTATCTTTTCGAAGTCATTGACTACCAGATAGACATCATTGTCTTGCTCTATGTATGGCTTATCGTCAAGCTTGATTGGTGCTACACCGATGTATCGCTTATTATCGATGACTCTCAGCAGTCTATTGCCCTTCTTGAAACTCTTGCCACTGGACAATACACCTGAGACAGGCGTAGTCAGCGTAAGGAAATTGAGACGTTGCTTGATCTGATTGATTTGCTGTCGAGTGGCAGCGATTTGGCTTTGTGTCAGAGTGATTTGCTCAGGTTTATCTCCTGCTAAGAGTGACTTTAGCTTAGCCTCAGCCAATACTTTTCTCATTTCCTTTACGCGTAGTTCATTCAGATCGATCTCATACTGCTGAGTAGATATCACAGAGTCTTTCATCAATCGCTCCGATCGCGCCATCAGCTTTTGCTGCGTCTCCAACTCCTGGCTTGCGAGCATTACCTCTTTCTCTGCCCATTCTATATCCTCTGGCTTTTGCCCAGCTGTATAATACCCTAGCTGAGATTGAAGTACTTCCAGCTTACCCTCCAGCTCGATCAATCGCATTTGTTCTTCGTTGGAATAAGTATAACCAATGGTATCCCCGGCATCAACAAAATCTCCGTCTGACAAATCACTCCTCAGATAAAAGTGCATTACATCTCCCCTTCTGAATTCCGTATTGCCATACGACTCTATCAGACCATTCTCGTGATTATGATACACAGACGCTATAGTGCCCTCAGCATCTCTCAGCAGCTCCCACTCAAAGGACGGCTTGATGATTGCCTTACTCGACGTCTTGTATGGCAGATCAAGTGGTAGCAAAGATACAGTCCCCATAGCTATCACTATGAGCACCAATATGATGGTGTATTTCCTATTGACTATTTGCATCTATACATTCAGATTGTGTCAAACATCTACATTGCAAAGATAGTAATAATAAGTTACATTATTTTTTTGTTAACTTTATAATAAATGAAGTTTAAGTAAAGCGATAGAATCATCAACCTCTTTATTTAGGTGGTCGCATCATATTTTTCCAGTTATTTAGCTTACCTGCTCAATGTCCGTTGGTTTCTTTGGGCGTGTTCCCTCATACCCAAAGCTTTGGGTATGAGGGACCGGGCTATCCGCTTGTATTCACTATATCTCTATGGAGTGTCGCTACAGATGATGTTCGGCTTTTATTTTTAGTGGCTGTGCAAGAGAATATTTTTAGGTAAGAGTTTAATTATAATTTAGCTCGACGCTGAGCCGGGGGCGGCTCAGTTCCATCACTATTTGCTTGACATTTAGTCAACCAAATTGCTGTGCACCGTTCAGTCATGCACCATTCAGTCAAGCCGACACATCTGTGCTCCACTATCCATAGACCTATAGCTCATATCGCTACTATCCCTCACGCAATTAAGTATGATTAAAAAGTAAAACAAAATCAAGTTGTGCCAGTGGATTTTAGTCGTCGCCGAGACACCACTGGCTCGTTATCAACTACGCTCATTAAGTTCTACAAAGCTATGCCTATTACCTTTACATCTTACACTTGACTGCGTGAGGGATAGAAGTGATATGAACAGGACTAGAATAGATAGTGGAGCGCTGGAGGGAGGGGCAACCGAACGGAAGCCACTCAAAACAGCAGCGACACTCTATTGTAGACCTGTGAATACAAGCGGATAGCCCGACCCCGCACGGTAGTAAGGGGGCACGCCCAAAACACAATAATTAACAACTTAATGGACTATCAAGCTGACGAACTGTGTCGACTTGCATTTTGAGAAAGCAGCTTTTCGATTGTTTTATTGAGGGTGTTGATCTGCGAAGATTGCTCCAAAATGATGTTGTGCAGGTCTTCAATATTGCTCTGGCTAGAATTTGACTCTGGAGGAATATGCGAAAATGAGGACAATCTGGATCTTACAACCCAAACCTCTCGAATGTCAGCGACATTGACTCTTACAGGGAGATAAAACTCATTGTCTGAATGCAACTCTAGATGTCGGTGCCTTCTGAGATTATTCTGCACGCGCTTGACAAGGACATCGCCTGTCGTGACTATTACATATACGTGATTATTCTTGATGGAAGACTCCCACTGAAAGTGATCTATAAAGCTGCAAATAATGGTATCGCCATCGCATAATGAGGGCTCCATGCTGTCACCGGCCACATCAAAAGAACGGTGAGTGCCAACTTTAAAACTATAGTCCGGCAGGGTGTATGTGGGTAATTCTTGCACGAACTCGGGCTCTAGCATCTCTGTAGCGTAACCAGCCTGCGCTTTTACAGGTACATGAGTGATCTTTTCTTCGCCGTCGTCATCGACTGTAATGGTCAACACCCGACTTGACGCATGCTTGGCTTCGCCTATAAATAAGCCGCCTTTGCCATTTAAGATAAAGTCAGGATTGAACTCATATACTTCAACAGCCTTACGCAATAGCTCTATGGTGACATCGCGCCTACCCTTCAATATTTCGCTAAAACTCTGAGGTAAATATCCTAGTGACATGGCAAACTGTCGCCCCGAACGAACTTTATTGAGCTCCTTGAGCCGTTCGTAACACTGCAAAAATCTTTCGGTAACAATGTTGCGCATATTAAATATCTTTTGATCACTATGGTGATTGTCTTGCTCTGGCTGTCATTCATATCGAAGGTGTGCTGAAGCTATCTGCATTTCTTCCACCTCCGTCTACAAGTCACCAAGAAACCACCTTAAAAAACTACAAGGACACTGAACCTTATGTGAGACGTCCCTTCCTGTTGTCAAAGATAGACAATCTATTTAATAGTAAAAAAAAATTTAATATGTTTTTTCCAGATTTATATGTCACACACGCCAAGTGAGAAACGAGACATCATCTGATCAAGTTCTTTTCTACTAAGACTTGTTTATACCGGACGCTATGTCGCACAAAGACAAAAAGTCGTCGACTTTTAAGGACGCACCACCTATAAGACCACCATCGACATCGGGTAAACTAAACAAAGACTCAGCATTAGACGGCTTGCAAGAACCACCGTAAAGTATGGACATAGACGCGGCTGTCTCTGCATCGTACTTATCCTCAATTAACTTTCGCAAAGCAGCATGCATCTCCTGGGCCTGCTCCGGTGAAGCCGTCCTCCCGGTACCAATGGCCCATATCGGCTCATAAGCGATGATGATACGACTAAAGTCAGTCACAGATAGCCTGAAAATACTATTATTCATCTGGTCATCGACAAAGTCTATATGCTTATCAGCGTCTCTGACCTCTAAGGGCTCACCACAGCAGAATATGGGTGTCAACCCACGAGATAAGGCTATTTTCACTTTTTCGAGTATGAGTTCATCAGTCTCATTAAAATAGGCCCTCCTCTCTGAGTGACCTAAAACGACATATTTAGCACCAGTCGAGACTAACATATCCGCTGATATCTCTCCAGTGTAAGCTCCACTTTCTTTGTCAT
>SLDF01000008.1 GCA_007125435.1 Saprospiraceae bacterium | reverse complement strand
TCTTATAACTTTGTTTTTTTTTGTTATAGTGAGCAGTGAATAATCCATTCCTGTAATCAGTTCTATTGTCAGATGTACCACCTATTAGAATTAAAATTGAATCATTATGGTGAAAAAGTCCTTGAGTAAGTATAAATACAGAATCTATGTACAAACTTGAGCTATCTAACAAAATGCCATCAGAATCTATAGCCAATAATATATCAATTGACCCTGCTCCTGAAATGATATCTTGACTTGCAGCTAAATACATTAAGTCGTTTTTATCTTCAGGTATGTTCATTGCTGTAAAACCTGAAGACAACTCGCTTAGACTATAGGTCTTCTTCAAATAGTAGTCTTGAGTGAAGGCTGATTTTACAATGAAAACTGAAAAAAAGAACAAAAGTATTATGTGTGATTTGTTTGTCATTTTATGGTTTGATTAGTACCCGCTCAAATACTTGATGACCTAAATCATCTTTGTACACTACCAAATATAGACCAAATAATCGAGTTGGAAGGTTTATTACACTTTCGCTTTGATTTCTTGCTAACCTATGCTCATGTACTACCTTCCCTGTGATATCCAGTAGTTGAATAGTAGCTAGTGTTGAAATTTCTTGATTCATATTTCGAATGATTGAAATATTTAGATCATGCTGCGCAGGGTTGGGATACACAAGAAGTTGAATGTTGGAAAACTTATCCTCTACAGGTTTTTGTTTGGTTTCTCCTTGTTTACCATTGAAGATGAGCGGCCTGAAATCATTTAGATTGCCCAATTGGTTCTGATACGTTGACGTTTCTTTATTGCCCTGGTTTTCTGCCATCATCATTATAGGATTCTGCGTATATCTTTCTATTAATGTAGACCAAACTGCATTATGTTCAGGTAATATTAACACTAACGAATCTAAGTATGATAGGGCATCCTGTAGGCTATCTTGCTCTGTTATGAGTTGAATTAAGTCGCGTTGCGCTATTTTCAAAGCATTGTGCATCAGAGGCTGGATAGTCTCTACTTTCGCAGGTTGAGGTAAATTAGGATCGCTATTAATCAATCTTATGTCTTCACCTATTGCAGCAACTTCTGTGATGCGGCAAGGAAAAATACAGGGTTCGCTATTGGGTGCATCACAATAGGCTTGTGGCTCATCGTTTAGATTGGTATTAATATAAATACCGTTAGAAATACATTTAGGTTCTGTATTTCTATGACTGTAGTATTCAAACCCACTAGCACTACTTTTTTTATACAATTGCGAATCATTTGATTGGTTACATGTATCCAGGTTGCTCCACTTGTTACCCGCTGGCCTATCTAAGTCACCTTGATCCATCAACTCTGACAAATCCTCAAGACCAACTGCAAATTCAGTGGCGTTGTCTATCTCAAATTCATTACAGCCGATTTGTAGCATGGTGTGATTACCATGCAGTTCAATATGTCTGTAGGCACTTACAGATGGACTTCCAAAATTATTATACCTAATATTATTTGAAAGTTGAGAATTTGACGAGTCTGCTGTAATATAGTGTACATCAGCGGAAACACTAGAAGTAAAATTGTTCTTCAAAATGTCAACACCGTCCACAAGAGTGTCCATTTTCACCCCAAAAGTATAGTTACTGAATACAGTTGAGGGAGAAGGTATTTGGAACGAATTGTCTTCAATTGATGACAAGCAGGAGTCAATTAATTGTATTCCAATGATATTATCAATAAATTCATTTGACTTAATATTAGAAAGTCCTTTTCTAAGATTATTTACTTGAATTATAGCCGCGTTTTGGTTTTCAAATATATTATTGTAGATTCCTGCATCTGAATTATTTAAAATGATACCAAATCCATGATTGCCTGTGCTCCAGCCATCTACGGTATTAAAATATGAGTCTTTAATAGGAAAGGAGTTTGTATTTTCTAAAAGAATAAATTCACTATGTGAATACTGTTCATTATACGTGTTTTCTAAAATCACCTCTTCTCCAGTCGCATCAAGCATATGCCATGCATAATCATTTGGCATTTCATCTGTAATAAATGAGCAATTTTCTATCTTAGATAAATTTACCTTTGCAGAACTATCTTGATGGACAGCAATCATGTTATTGAGAAACGTACTGCCTATTAAAGCATATCTACCTCCATTTTTAGAGTGGATGCCTTTTCTTGCATTTTTTATGATACTATTATTAATGGACACAAACCCACTATTGGTGAGAGAGAAATCTCCCAACACAACAATACCGCTCCAGAAATCATCATCAAGATATCCTGATAGTGTAGCATTATCAATAAAAAGTTTACCGCCTGGTTTAACTATTATCTGTGCCCAGTATGGTAGTTTTATATCACCATTAAGAGTGAGTTCGCCACCTGATTTAATAATAATATGATTTTCAAGGTATTCATCTGTGTAGGTTAAGTCTTGATTAGTCTCGACTATTATCGGATCATAGGAAAGTGCTGCATCATAAACAAGCGGTTTATTGTTGGCTGTGCAGTTCATCACATTTGCTTGCTCTGTAGTAAATTGATTCCGACAATGCCTATAATTATATGACATATGGTTAAATTCAAACCCTTGAGTGTTTAAAGAATAATGAACACCCATTATAGGAATAAAAAGGCTGTCATTTATTTTAAAGGTATATGTGCTCTCTATTTCATTTTTCCAATAATTAACATCTGCATCGACTAGGCAGGTTTCTTCATTGTAATGAAAAGGTGTTCTCCATCCTGGATCAGAGGGCGTATCACATATATTATCTCCTCTTTCAGCACATAGAGGGTCATTAAACAATTCCATAGAAGTAGAATGCGGTTCACTGAGAACAACTCCACCGTGTTGATTGACAAGGTCATAAAAACTTAATATATTATCATGAAAAGTATGGGCCAACCCTAAGTTGTGACCAATTTCATGAATTGCTACTTTTGTCAAAGCTTCATAGTCATTTGGGTCTACTCTTAAAATTGAATGTCTTGACTCAAGATTAGCTGCAACTCCTGCCCATGTTATATTAGGTAAAGATTGATCATCAAATACATATAAAATGATGCCATCATCTTGATCAAATTCTTGTCTGCAAAGTGAAAATAATTGTGTCGTTTGACTATTTCCTGATGGATTGTTTTTTAAAGCACTATTTTTTATTGTTACTTCTTGATCTCCACGCTGAAAAAATATATGATGCGGACTGAAATGCTCGTTCACACTCTGATAAATTACTTTGGCTGCATCACTTGAAGGTCCATTACCATTGTCATCTTGGATCAAAACAATGTATAATTTAAGAAAAGATTTATCAGTTTTAGTTAGTGATTCGCATAAATTAAGATCAATAGGATCAGGAGCTTTAAATCCATCAGTTCGGTGGTATAAATCTGACCCACAGAATCCGAAATAGTTTTGAGTAAAAGCGTTTGATACAAACAAAAGCATAACTATACACAATATATAACTGCTAAAAGGTGTAGGAAAATTAGCCAATCTTGATCGCAAAATTAAATTTTGAGGCTTGGGGGGGGTAAGAGCTTCATATCTTGTTTTTTTAGGGTTAAAAAAAACAAATATAGTAATAATTGCGAAAATTACAAAATTAATATGAAATCAATTTAAAAGCACTGAAAGTGAATACTTGGTTTAGGATTGAACTAAATACCTTTTTG
>SLDF01000392.1 GCA_007125435.1 Saprospiraceae bacterium | reverse complement strand
CTTTCAAATGTGGTCTCATGATATACGTTGTCCGTTTTTAGCCAAAATTAGATATGATAAAAGTGAAAAAGCCGGCGCATCCCTTGACGCACCAGCTCTTCTTCTAACCTTTATAACAACGGTGATATTACAGGTTTGAGAGAAACAATTAATTCGGTAATTGCTTTTGAAACTTTCCGTAAACCCAAGTGCCTGCAATAGCACTTAGTAAGGTAACGGCTACCACTGTAAATCCGCTGCCTATCTGTGCAAAAATAGGTCCGGGACAAGCGCCTGTGATCGCCCAGCCCATACCAAAAATTAATCCACCGATGATTTGTCCTTTCCTAAACTCCTTAGGCTTAAGTGTAATGCTTTGACCTTTTACTGTCTTTATGTTAAACTTTTTGATCATCCAAACAGACAATACACCTACCACTACAGCAGCGCCAATAACGCCGTACATGTGAAAAGATTGTAACCTAAACATCTCCTGAATTCTATACCAGGAAATGATTTCTGCTTTGACAAAGACAATACCAAAAAGTAAACCGACTATGCCATATCTTAGCAAAGAGGCAAAACCTTCTCTACCCTCTTCCATATTAGGTGCTTCACACTCTTCAGGGCTGACATACTGGGTGTTTATTGTTTTTTCTGTGATGGTATCTTTAATATTTTTATTCTCCATTTTACTTTTTATTTTGATGATATTTATTGTTTGAAATCGACTAAGCACTATGTCTTAATACTATGACAAATCAGCTCTCATAGATAAGAATTGTCAAGGTTAAGTTCGATGAGCTTCCCAATTTAAAATCCTACAAAGGCCATAATGTGCGGTAATAACAGGTGTGTCATCAAGAATCCACCTGCCATGAAACAGCATGTGGCGACTAATGATGGCCATTGCAAGTTACTCAAGCCCATAATGGCGTGGCCAGAGGTACATCCACCAGCATATCTGGTTCCAAAACCAACCATAAAGCCGCCTATTACAAAGAAAAATAAGCCTTTAAGGCTAAATACATTATCCCATGAGAATATAGATGAAGGCATAAGGCTACCATCAAAAGTTAAGCCTAATGCGCCTAAATCCTGTATAGTACTTTCAGCTATTACCATTTCATTGGGGTTGGAGAGAAAAAATGTCGCAACAACACCTCCAAGTAAGACCCCACCAACAAAGTATAGATTCCATGCCTCCTTCTTCCAGTCATATTTGAAAAAAGGAATATTGGCTGGAACACATGCAGCGCATACATGACGCAATGATGAAGAAATACCAAATGATTTATTACCAATAATCAGCAATAATGGTACGGTAAGTCCCACTAAAGGTCCGGCCACATACCAAGGCCACGGTTGTCTAATCCAATCTAAAAAAGTTTCCATCTTAAAATTTTAAAATTTGTAATCAACTATTAAATTATATTGCCACATATCCACGCGATTTATCGCAAGTTCAGGTGGCGGAGGCGTATCACCCCAGTGTCCTTTATAAACTATTAAAGTTTCAATGCTCACACCCTCCATTTTATTAGCAAGGTGGTACAGTGCTCTTCCTGCAAAATGATACCATGATGGCATTCCGTTTTTGTTTAATAACGCTTCAGTGGGATCTGTTGTTCTTGTAAGGCCGGCACCTAAAAACGTCTCTACCCTATGATCTAAAAAGCTAGACATCCAATTGGTAGAAACTGACATTAAATCCCCATTACCTTCGAATCGCTCTCTCGGCAGACTCGCCCAGAACTGTTCTCTACCCCACTCTCGAGGAAATAAAAACCTTCCGCTATCATGTATATAAAGTGTATTTAATGACCATTCGTTATTGTTTTTCTTAAATCCAATTTTTTGACCAGTCCCAAAAGTTTGTTCACCTTTTTGAATGTATGTTTTTTGAGGATCACTATTCCCGCCTTCACCTACTGCCGACTGATAAAAGCCTTGTATACCTAAAGTAAATACTTTATCATCACTAATTGCAATATCTCTGGTGATATCTACGTATCCAAGGTAAAAGATATTTTCAGCCAAATAGTGGTAAAATTTAGCTTTCAATTGTTTATTGGTCCATACACCTCCTAATACTAAGATACCGTTGGAAGACACAGCTCCTTTGTACTGAGACGGCTGACCATCGATATTCCTGCCAAAAGGATATACTCCAAGAGATTGCTCTACACTGTACCAATCAACAGTACCTCTCGGCGAAACACTTCCAATATATCCACCTTCAATGGCATATTTATTTTTCGACCACCTGCTCCAAAGTCCGGAAATAAGGTTTGGTCTCATCCTATTATCCTGCCCATTAATAAAAGGTGTATTGATATGCTGACGGCCAAGAGTTAAAGACAGGTTGGCTCTTTCATACTCTATGTATAGGTCCTCCAATCTATCCAGATCTCGCCCATTACCAGGGTCATTCATGTCAAAAAGCGCAACCTCATATCTATTTGGGGCAGATGTTATTGGGTCTCGAATACCTAGATTGCTTTCATGCAGTCTGAATATAAAGTATCCACTCATTCCTATCTTAAACCCTTTAAAAGATGGTGATACATATCCCATACCAGCGCCTAGAGCCAAAGCAGAATAATCCGTCAAATCTCCTATATTAATAGTAGACATGCCGAAAGATCTCATGTGCAGTTCAAATTCACCAGCCCTTAGGAAAGATGTCAAAGAAGTAAATTTTGCCTCTTCTGTTAAGGGCGTCTTATTTTGTGCATTGACTATACTAATAGTCACGCCAAAAAGAAACACACTAAAAAATACTACTTTTTTCATCTATTACTTCGTCGTGATAAAAGGCGTAATTTGATCTCGGGGAGATCAAATTACGTGCCTTTAATTCATAGGATTATATAGAAGTTTTAGCGAGGTAGAAATCAACCATTTCATAGTCACTTTCTTCCCTTTCAAGCATATCATTTACGGTTTTCGGAGGTGGCACTATGGCCTTATCTCCTGGCTGCCAGTTGAGCGGTAATGCTACTTTATGCTCATCAGAAGTCTGCAGTGCGATTAATGCTCTCTTGATCTCATCCATGTTTCTACCCACATTTAAAGGATAGTACATGATCAATCTGATTTTTTGATTAGGATCGATGAAAAACACGGCTCTGACAGCTGCTGTTTCACTTTCACCAGGTTGAAGCATACCATACTTTTTGGAAACACTCATATCAATATCTGCAACAATTGGAAACTCAAAAAGAATCCCACTATTTTTCTTGACATTATTGACCCAGGCAATGTGGGCATGAATGCTATCGATACTAAGTCCTATGAGCTTGGTATTTTTGTCATCAAAAAATTTCTGATCTACGGCAAATCCGCTCATCTCAGTAGTACAAACCGGCGTAAAATCAGCCGGGTGACTAAAGAAAATGGACCAACTATCTTTTATATATTCAGAAAATTTTATCGGTCCTACTGTTGTCATGCTTTCAAAGTCAGGAGCTATGTCTCCAATCCTTGGCATACTAATGAATTCTTTATTTTCCATTTCCATTTTTATAATAAATTTTTATATTAATAATTAAAGTGTTGAAGGGCAGACATAATCTGTCTTTTGAATTTTGGTTTCTTTAAGTGCATCAAATCCACCTTCTATGTTTATTAGGTTTCTCCAACCTCTGGCCTGAAGTATGGAGATGGCGACAGTTGACCTGTATCCACCGGCACAGTGTACGTAATAGGTTTTATCTGGATCTATCGATGCTAAATTATCATTTAGGAAGTCGAGAGGTACATGTTGAGCATCAATTACATGCTCTGACAGGTATTCACCTTCTCTTCTCACATCCAATACATTGATTCCTCCACTTGCGTATTTATTGGCTAGTTTTTCAGCACTAATGGTCTGCACAGTGTCTACTTCCTTTCCGGAAGATTGCCATGCTGTGAATCCACCATCAAGGAAACCTACCGTTTTATCATATCCTACCCTTGCCAATCTGGTCACTGTTTCTTCTTCTCTCCCAACAGGGCATACCAAGAGCAGTGGCTGACCGACAGGAACTAACGCACCTACCCATGGTGCAAAACTGCCGTCTAGACCAATATTGATTGCATTGGGAACATAACCTTTTGCAAACTCTACAGGGTCTCTTGTATCCAAGATAAGTGCTCCAATCTCCTCTGCTACCACCTCAAACTCTTTTGGGCTCAATGCCGTTGCTCCTCGCTCCAATACCTCATCAATACTATCATAGCCCTCCTTGTTCATTTTAACATTCATCGGGAAATAAGCAGGTGGTGGCTGAAGACCGTCCGTCACTTCTGCTATGAATTCTTCTTTTGTCATATCGGCTCTCAAAGCATAATTTTGTGCCTTTTGCTCTCCTATCGTAGATACTGTTTCTTTACTCATGTTCTTACCACATGCAGATCCGGCACCATGGCCAGGATAAACAATAACTTCGTCGGGAAGTGTCATCAATTTGTTTCTCAATGAATCATATAGCGTACCAGCAAGCTCTTCTTGTGTCATGCTTGCAGCTTTCTGAGCTAAGTCTGGTCTTCCGACATCACCAATAAAAAGTGTATCACCTGTAAATACAGCGTGCTCTTGCCCTTTTTCATTAATCAGTAAAAAAGTAGTAGACTCCATAGTGTGACCTGGTGTATGTAAGACCTTAATCTTAACATTACCCAATTCAAACACCTCACCATCTGTAGCGCGGTAGACGTCATATTTAGGATTGGCCATAGGTCCATACACGATCTTAGCGCTTGACTTCTTAGCCAGGTCTAAGTGACCTGAAACAAAATCTGCGTGAAAATGTGTTTCAAAGATGTATTTAATTTTTGCACCGGCTTTATCAGCTTTATCTAGATAGGGTTGTACTTCTCTCAAGGGGTCTATGATAGCTGCTTCACCTTCTGACTCGATGTAGTATGCACCTTGGGCTAAACATCCGGTATAAATTTGTTCTATTTTCATTTTAATTAATTTTTCTTGATTAATGCAATACAAAGTTCTTACAATAGAATTTATCGTCATATGACTTTTGTTACATAAGACGAGTTTTTATTTAATATTTAAGATTAGGGCACTAGTTTATAATCCCAACCAATGATGCCACTCTTTAAATTATAGACTTCAGAAAAGCCTAGTTTTGAAGCCAGACCACAAGCCGCACCGCTTCTATTACCTGATCTACAGTACACAAGTAGTGCTTTGTCTTTTGGGAGTTTGTTCAATTCTGTTCTAAAGTTAGGTGACATTAAATTGATGACATTTGCACCCTTTATTTTACCTTGTCTGGCCTCTCCTTCTGATCTGACATCTACAAGGGTTATATCTTTCCTTGTGTCCAACATATTTTTAAACTCTGCTGATGAAATGTTTTCGTATGAAGTTTTAGATTTAAATAATCCGAACATGACTTTATTATTTTATTTGTTATTCAATGATGCAAAGATAAGGGGGGTATGGCATGTCCAAAGGTGAGGTTTGTCACATTGGTTAATAATAATATTCCAGGCCAATTATTTTAAACCCACTTTCTAAAGGCAGTGGTGTTTTATTTGATAGGTATGTTTATGAGCTGATAATATTTGATGCTAACTGATTAGGAAAGCTGAAGGCTAACGCTTAAATACAAGCTAGTGGAAGAATAAAAATTAAACCCAAATTATAAGTCGTGTGTATTATAATACCATTTTACTCGTGGCTTGCATCAGCGATGTGAAAGGATAGCGACGACAGGAGCTAGACTCTGCGTAGCGATAGTGCAGCAGAGGCCGACCGTTCAGGGAGTCCTGAAACGAGTCTGAAAATAGTCGTCGTATGGTCTAAGTCGCAGCTATTTTGAGTGAGATCGAAGAAACTAAATACGCGCATAGCCATAGCTACGTAAGTATTTTTTTTCGAAGATATCTCTCAAAAGAGCAAGACTTGGGATTATTAAGATGGCTATTTTCAGACTCTAAAAAGCGACCCGACGACGTCAGGAGAAGGGTGATGCCCAATGCTATAAAAACATTATACCCTTATTACTAGTCTATAAATTAAGGTAAGAAGCATGACAATGTTATGAATATCTATGCCTAGCGGAAAAGGCTACCATGTTAAACCTATGCTAAAGTGTGCTTAATGTTATAAAAGCTGTCGAATTATTCGTATATATCCCAAATTAAATCAATTAAAATCATTATAATTTATGACATTCAAAAAGTTATGTTTATCCCTAATTGTGTTTTGTGTAGCCCTTACAGGTTTTTCTTTGCAAGCACAAGAAGACAATGCATTATCAGAAAAGGAAATGGAGCAGTTTGCTGAAGTATTCATTGACATCCAGGCGATCAGTGAGGATGCTCGCGAAGGCATGGTAGCTGCTCTGGACGAAGTCGGCATGAGCGTGGACCGTTTCAATGAAATACAACAAATGGCTCAAGATCCATCAAGTGATTTGGCTCTATCTGATGAAGAAGAAGAGCAATTAAATCAAGCCAATCAGTCGATACAAGGTATACAGATGGATGCCCAGCAAAAAATGCAACAAGCTATTCTAGATAATGGCATGTCTGTCGAAAAGTATCAAGAAATAGCTATGCAAGTACAAACTAATCCCGACTTGCAGCAAAAAATACAGGCCATTATGATGGGCTCCGATGACGAATAATTTAAATTACTCCTAATCACATTGATACCCATGAGCTTAGCTGGTTCATGGGTATTTTATTTTTACAATCCGAAGTTTTATAACGCAATCTAGGTATTCAATAGGCTCTATCACTTCGAAGCACCGACAGTCTCAATCATACCGGAATGCTTGAACTTTCTGAAATCTACCGGACTTAGTCCCGACACGCCCGGCTCATCCATGTAGACACCATAAATCACATCCACTGACGCCATGGTTCCTTTATTATGGGTGACCACTATAAACTGACTGTTAAGGGAGAAGTTTTTGATGATTTTATTAAACTTCTCAATATTGGCATCATCTAATGGAGCATCCACTTCGTCAAAAATACAGAATGGTGCAGGCTTCAAAAGGTAAAAAGAGAAGAGTAAAGCCGTAGCTGTCAATGTCTTTTCACCACCGGATAATTGCTGTAGGGTTTGTGGTCGTTTGCCCTTAGGTCTGGCTACGATTTGTATGGGTGACTCTAATGGGTCTTCGGGATTTTCTAGGAAAATATCGCAGAAATCTTCTTCTGTGAATAAGCTTCTGAATACATCAACAAAGTGTGCTCTTATCTGCTCAAATGCTGTAACAAACCTTTCTTTAGCCGTCTCTTCTACTTCTTTTATGGTGGATAGAAGCGTCGTTTCCGCTTTGAGAATATCTTCTTTTTGCTCTACGATCTGGTCGTAGCGTTCTTTGATTTCATCATAGGCCTCTACAGCCATTGGGTTGACTTCACCAAAATTGTCAAGTCGGCTCTTTATTTTCTCAATCCTGACTTCATATTCGTCCAGATTAAAATCTTCGGATACCGTATTGTCGTCATCATTAGTACTGATCGTCACACCAAATTCAATCCGAGCTCTTTCTTTAATCCCACTCATAGCGAAATCAACTTCTTTGGCTTTGTCCTTCATTTGGTTGATGAGACTTTGTTGCTGCATCATTTTCTGGTGATCCTGCCTTAGAGATTGCTCCTGCTTTTGGATATCCATCCTGGCTTGATAAAAAGCCTGTTCGTTGACACCCAATTCACGTTCGTTTTCTTTCTTTTCTCCGATCATGCGGACAATGTCCTCATCCAGGCCTACAATGCGCTTTTCATTATCTGCAATCTCGGTATTCAAGAGGTCAATTTGCTTATCAGAAGCATTCTTTTCTACTTCTATGGACTGAAGTTGCTCTTTAGTAAATTGAAGCTCTTTTGTCAGGTTTTCCAGGTGGTTATTTTGCTGGATATACTTTATATTCAGCTCATTATAAGCTTGTGACGCTATAGATACATGATCAGACCATTCTCTATTGACCTGATTCTTTTCATTGAATTGATTATCGAGGTCTTTGAGTTGTTTTTGATAATTTGCAGATTGCTCAGTCAGCAGTTCAATGTCTTTTTGTATGACACCTATTTGGCTTTTGAACTCCTCTTCCTTCATTTCTGCATGCTTAATGCTAGACTGTAGAGACTCTAGCTGAGCTTTGGCCTGGGCTGCCGACCTTTCGGCATCATTTTTGGCTTGTTGCATGGATCGGATTTGATCCTTTAACCCTGCTGCATTTAATGCTTTAAGTTCGTCCTCTAGCTTTGATTGGCTTTTCTCTGCTGACACGAGGGTATTCTTCAGGGACTTTATTTCCTTTTCCAGGACTTCGAGGTTTTTCTTTCTTCCTATCTTTTTTCCTTCGAAAAGGCCTACTGAGCCACCGCTGATACAATTTTTATTGTATAACAACCCTCCGTTTTTACTCAGCAGAGTAAAACCTGATTGATCCAGGTCTATTAAGCGATCTTGATCGTTTGAGATGTCTTTATCTGTGATGTAGACATTTGAGAGGAAGTGGTCAATTATAGGTTGATAAACGGCATCGCACTTCACTACATCGACTGCACTGACTAAGCCATCTATTGCCTTAGGGGTCTCTTTCGTATCATAGGCGTTGAGCACTATGAAATTTGCTTTACCTTTCTGACTATCACGTAGTTTTATAACGCCTTCTAATGCAGCTTTTCTGTCGGGTACGATAAAGTAATTAAGGTAGGGTTCGAGATAGTTTTCAATACATACTCTGTAATCATCCTTACAATATAATATGTCAGAAAGCAGAGTAGCCGACTGCATCCAATCTTTTTGTTTGCTTAAAAAGCGGATCGAAGATGGAAAGCCCTCGAGATTATCTATCATTGACTTCGTCAGATCATACTCATGCTGTTTACTAGAAATACTGCCTTTTATCTGAACACACTTCTTATTTGTCTCTTTAAGCTCTGAGTTCAAAGTCTCCACTCTCTGCTCTCGCTCAGTCTCTTTGCTTTCAAGGCTATTGAGTTCTTTGGATAGTTCTTCTAGAATAACAGATTGTTGATCAGCTGTATTTTGCGCTGACTGCAGTTGCTCATGCCGATTCTGAGTCAGCTCTTTCTCCGACTTTATATCCGAGTGGATTTTTTCCAGGAGATTATTTTTGACGGCGATTTCCTTTTCAGCGTTGTAATAAGCCTTTTCTATGTCTTTCTGCCGGCTTATAACTTCATTCAGAGAGGACTCCAGGCCTGCAGAAGCATTCCGCTTATCTTCTAAGTCCTTTTTGGCAGCCTCTAGTTGCACTTTAAGGTGATTACAGGTTTGTGTCTGTGCTTTTATCTTTTCATTGTAGTCTTCAAGCTTTGCTGATAGCTCGATAGTTTTATCCGCATATTGATCTAGTCTTGTATTATGATCTTTGAGGTTTTTGCTAAGCATTTCGCCTCTCTGCTGAAGCATCTGCTTTTGATTCTCTTTTTCACGAAGGCTTTGAATGAAGTTCGCCAATTCCTTTTGCTGGCTACTTAATGCCTTTTCAGCATTGAGCAGTTCTGACTTTTGCGCTTCGAGATTAGCTTCTGATTTTCTAATGGCGACTTCCAGGCTTCTGAAGTCATCTGAATCTTTCCTTATCTTTTGACTAAGTTCTTCTTTTTGGATTTGGCAGTCTTTGAGTTTCACCTTGGCGACTTCAATGCTTAGCGTTTTGTACTGTTCTTTGAGGTCCAGGTATTTCTTCGCTCTCTTTGCTTGCTTTTCCAGTGTTTTCAGATTCGCTTCGATCTCGCTAAGAAGATCCTCTACTCTATTCAGGTCTTCACGAGTCAATTTGAGCTTGGCGATTGTCTCCTTTTTCCTATTCTTAAACTTTACGATGCCGGCTGCCTGCTCCATCATGCGCCTTCTCGCTTGATCTCTATCGGACAATATATCGTCTACCATGCCAAGTGCAATAATGGCGTAAGTATCTGAACCTATTCCTGTTTCAATCAATAAACTATTGATATCCTTTAATCTACAGGTCACACCGTTGATCTTATACTCACTTTGGCCTGTTCTGTATAGCGTTCGGGAGATGGTTAATGTCTGAAACTCAGTAGGTAGCAAACCCCTATCATTGTCAAAGGTAATGGCAACCCGAGCGATATTAGCCCCCTTACGCTTTTTAGTACCGTTGAAAATAACAGAAGACATACTATCCAGTCTCAACTCTGATGTCTTTTGCTCTCCCAATACCCAGCGAATGGCATCTATAATATTAGATTTTCCGGAGCCATTGGGACCCACGATACCTGTAACTCGCTCATTAAAATGAACTACAGTATCATTAGCAAAGCTTTTGAAGCCCTTTATTTCCAGAGTTGTCAACTTCATAGCCTGCAAATATAGAAAAAAGACTTATAAATGTTTCACCTATACCAACACAGAAATTTCAAAGTCAATGATTAGAGTGAACTGATAAAAAGTTGAGATCTATATAAAGGGGGCATTTCAAAATTCCGTTTTTACACCTGCGCCGCATCAGCGATGTGAAGTGGTGGCGTAGCGGATGCGAAGCCAGACTCGGCGGAGCGAAGTGGAACCGAGGCCGAACGAATAGTGAGCCACGTAACGTAGCGACCCGACGACTGCAGGAGGAGGGTGATGCCCAAAGCTATAAATTGAAACGCACCCTCTATATTGATCAGGAGATTTTCTTTATACTAAGGTCGGTTTCTTTGATGTATTTATCACCTGTAGCCGAACAAACTGCCTTATCACCATCAAACGCGAGACGGTGTCCGGCATCACTCACCCAATATTGAAGCCTCGCTGGATGACCGTAAACCATGGCATTGTCAGGAATACAGGAAGTAACCAAACTACCTGCTCCGACAAAGGCATAAGCACCTATAGTATGTCCACAAACAATAGTGGAGTTGGCACCAATTGACGCCCCTTTTTTGACAAGTGTAGGCATAAACTCCGCCTTTCGCTCAATGGCTGACCTCGGGTTTATCACATTGGTAAACACGACGGACGGGCCTATGAATGTATCTTCTTCACAGCGCACGCCTTCATAGAGGGACACATTATTCTGCACCTTAGTCCCATTGCCCAATACCACATTTGGCGCCACAAAAGTATTCTGACCCAGTATACAACGGTCACCTATAACTGCACTTTTCATGACGTGGGTGTTATGCCATATTTTTGTATCATTTCCAATTTTACAGCCTAAGTCTATAGTAGCCGTATGATGGGCAAAGTAATTGGATTGCAAGTAAGTCGCTTTCATAGCTGCCCATGCCCTATTCAATTCTAAATCGTCTCTTAGTATTTCCTTTAGCGCAACATCTAGCATTGACAAAGCAGTTCTCCTATCTTCTAATGTTTCTGCCATTCGCAAGTACTCCATGTACCATAATAGTTCTACACTTGGTGTTGACCTTGTCAGAGACTTTATTTTGCTGAAGAAGCTATTCATTGGCTCTCGTTAGATTGTCGTTCTATCAGTTTAGCTTTATTCCAAAGCGCATCCATTTCTTGAAGTGTCATATCATTCAAAGGCCGATCTGCAGATGACTCTATATATTCAAATCGCGACTTGAATTTTTGATTCACCCTTTCAAGGGCAGTTTCCGGGTCTATATTTTCGAATCGGGCATAATTGATCAGAGCAAACAATACATCACCGAATTCTTCCTCTATATGCGACTTGTCAGTCCCACTAGCTGCTGCTTCTCTAAACTCTTCCATTTCCTCCCTTACCTTTTCCCAGACTTGCTCCTTTTCATCCCATTCAAATCCGACCTGAGCAGTCTTTTCTTGCATGCGATAGGCCTTGACCATAGCAGGCAGACTCTTAGGTACGCCTGACAACACCGAGGTCTTCCCTTCAGATAGTTTTAGCTGTTCCCAGTTCTTTTTGACTTCGGCTTCGTCTTTTACTTTTACATCACCATAAATATGCGGATGGCGCTTGATCAGCTTATCACAGACGGCATGTAGAGCATCGCTTATATTGAAATCATTGGTTTCTGAGCCTATCTTAGCATAAAATACCATATGCAACATTAAGTCGCCTATCTCTTCTTTTATGCCTTCCCTGTCACCTTCTAGAATGGCATCGGCTAATTCGTACGTTTCTTCTATGGTAAGATTGCGGAGAGATTCGAAGGTTTGCTTTCTATCCCACGGGCATTCTACCCTGAGGGTATCCATTATGCTCAGTAGGCGTTTAAAGGCAGCAGCTTCTTTTTCGTAGTTTTTATTGTCAGCCATTATATCTCTTTTACCACTTAAGCGAATGTCCAAATACATCCCTTTTGGTCTCGTAATACTTTATGTTCTCTTTATTGGGAGGAATGATTAATGGGAGTTTTTCGATAACCTCGATTTCTGAGTTGTCAAAAGCATGCACTTTCTCAGGGTTATTAGTCAACAATCGTATTTTTGAAATTCCCAGATCCGTAAGAATTGAGATGGCATCATTGTAAATCCTAGAATCCGCTTCAAATCCAAGATGCGTATTAGCTTGCGCCGTATCTAGACCTTGTTCCTGAAGTTTGTAGGCCTTCAGTTTATTGATAATGCCAATCCCTCTTCCCTCTTGCCTGAGATATATGACTAGACCATTCGAGTCAGCTGCAGCCTTCAGAGAAGAATCCAATTGATCACCACAATCGCATTTGAAAGAATGAAAAATATCACCAGTCATACACTCTGAATGTACTCTGACCAGCACAGGCTCAGATGGTGAGAATGATTTTGATACAATAGCAATGTGCGGCGTCTGATCTCGCTCATCATCAGAATAAGCTATAAAATTAAATTCACCGTATGCTGTCGGCACCAATGCTTCAGCCTGCCTTATCATTTTCCGAAAATGGTTACTCTCCATATTATATCTTCGTTCGCGATCCGTCTTTAGCTCGACATTATCTTTATATTTCCTTCCTTACAGTAACTGCAAAGACGAAGGTAGCAATTCAAATTAATACTACAACAACACCGTAAGGTGAGAGTTTGTTATTATTCAAAAAATATATTGTCGATTCGCAACTTGTTATAGGGGATTCTGTCCAGTACAAGTTTTCTTTTTTGGGCATCACCCACCTCCTGACGTCGGCGGGTCGCTTTTAAGAGTCTGAAAACAGCCATCTTAATGATCCCAAGTCTTGCTCTTTTGAGCGATATCTTCGAAAATAAATACTTACGGAGTCAAGCTACCCTTGATGCCATCTTCAAAGGCTAGACCGCTGCACTGCTTGATAATTTTACTTTATACTTCCTGCTTCATCGGTCGCGTAGCACTTGAGGCTAGGCTCTCTCTTCAGCACTCGTCT
>SLDF01000401.1 GCA_007125435.1 Saprospiraceae bacterium | reverse complement strand
CATCGGTCGCGTAGCACTTGAGGCTATGCTCTCTCTTCAGCACTCGTCTAAAGTAAAATTCTCTAAGCTCTAGCTCTTTTCAGACGACATCAAGTGTAGCCTATGGCTATGCGCGTATTTTCTTTCTTCGGACTCACTCAAAATAGCTGCGACTTAGACCATACGACGACTACTTTCAGACTCTACAGGGCTCCCTGAACGGTCGGCCTCTACTCCACTATCGTTGCGTAGAGTCTGGCTCCTGGCGTCGCCACCCTTTCACATCGCTGATGCAATCGGGGGGGATTACCGATAAGCTATAGATAGCAAAGGCTAATATATGAGACACCGATTAATGAAATCGGATTAAATCACAGATTGATATATATTAATCAATCGATGGGTACTTTCGCTAAGTAAAATGACTCTGTTACTCTACTTATGAAATTTTTTTATAGATTTGGTGCCGATAGTAATGAGTATGATCTCAAAACGCTTTTTTGTCGATATATGATTCTCATTACATTCATTGAAACCGTATAATGCACCGGAGCTAAGTAAATGCTAAATGTGGTACTCGCCTACCGCAATATTGATCACAGATGGGTATTGACTTGCAAAAACATCATACGGGATAAACCTAATTCAGCACATTTATAGCCTATGTCAGATCAAACTGGCTTACACTTAAGATGGATTTACTTTGAAGAAGGACGAGAAGATCTACGCCAATTAAGAAAAGCTGTCTTCATAGAAGAACAAGAGCTTGGTGAGTTTGTGCTCGAATCGCCACTAGACGATATTGGGCTTCACCTTGGACTATACGATGGAGATACCCTGGTGTCTTCTATCAGTTTGTTTTTATACGAAAATGATGATCCCTTTACACAGAAGTTAGGCTTGAGCTCAGAAAGCCGCTATATGGTGCAATACTCCAGAAGAGCAGAACTCAAGGCCTATCGATCACAAAAACTGGCAACCTTAATGGTAGCCCATGCTATCAAGAGTGTGTACGAATTATTTCAGCCAGAAATCATGTTTGCTACGCTGATGGGGACGCATCGTCAATATAGAGATCTATATGTGGCCAACTATGGGTTCAATCGTCACTTTGACATAGAGCTAGAGCACGGTGAAGCAACAGTGATCGTCATAGATGACCACAAGGTGACGCATCATCTGGTACTTAATATGCGCAATAGATGCCTGGAGCTATCAAGGCTTCACGATCTCAATCTGCCTGATCTGGCTCATCACATATCTTCCTACGAGAAGCTATACAAATCTTACAATATGGAACCTGACCAGACCAATAGGTATCTGAATCCGCTTTCTTTAGAAGATGAATTGCCGAGATTGTCAGCTCAAGCACGGATGTTATTCATGACACAGGAGTCATATTGGAAAAGCATCTTAAATGATAATCCCAATTTGACAAGAATAATTGATCTTGGATGTGGGCCGGGGGTGTATTTCTCATGCCTTTCAAAAATACCTGAAGCGAAAACCAGAACACTGTCCGGGATGGATATTTCGGATGCATTTATCAGTTACGCCTCTTTTACACATCCTAAGATAAATTGGATCAATGGCTCTGTGTATAAAACCGACCTGCCATCAGGCTCTATTGATATAGCTCATGCCTCATTCCTGTTTATACATTTGCTCAAGCCATATCTGGCCATAAAAGAAATTTACCGTATATTGTCCGATGAGGGCTTGTTCTATATTTCGGATGTAAATGATACGACTTTCAAAGGCCCTGCCGTCATTGCTGACATGGTTAAGAATCACAGCAATATATATGATGGCAATCGGGAAATCATGGAAGATATAGATTATCTGGCGGATAAGGCCGGGTTTTATGTAGAAGATTCATTTTCTATAACTGTAGAAAATACGGGTACCGATGATCACCCAAAATTAGAAGGTCAAACCTTAAAACTGGGGAAATGGACGATGTGGGCCATGTTCTCCTTCATGGGTCAGCGCGATGAAATAAAAGACGACTTTAGCGAAGCTGAGTCTCACTATATGTCACATAGTGACACCATCTCTATCGATATACAATCAAAGATCTTTAAAAAAAAACTAGAGCGAGTTGAATAAAAATAATCAAAAGTCGGATGTGCTACTCGAAGCAGGGAGGATGCTTTCTGAGCCAAGCAGAGATACACGCAGGAAAATTTTGATTGCAGTGAATGCTGTATTCATTGCTTCTCTATTGCTGTTTTTGATCATACAGTTGGTCAATTTTGGCACGCTGCCCGATCCTGTGAGAGACATGGTATTCTATCCTATATTGATCATTATCAATGCGATATCTCTTTTTTACAATAGTGCCGTATTGAGTGGGAAGAAAAAAGGCAGTCGGAAGAGGGATGGCTGGACTGCATGGTCATCTGTCGTGGTCACTATGATTCTTGCCCTTCTTATCGTACATGCTAATCCGAATACAGCAACAAGTATGCTGGTTGATTTTGGGTTCTCAGTGGTTGTATTGTTTGTAGCCGGTACGGTGCTGGGTAGAAAAGTAGCTGTCGTCTGGTTTTTGATAAGTGCGGCGAGTTTATTTTTAGCGTATCACAATGTCGGTACAGCGTTTGAATACCACTTGTTGACACAGGAAGAAGTAGATGCCTTCAATGAGTCATTGAGTCAGGGAGACCCCGAGGCTTTGGAGAGATTTGACTTATTGGTAGAGAAGCATTTACAGCCTCTACCGGCCGGGCTTTATGTCTCGGTATGGTTGATATTTATGTTGATCGCCTTCCTGGCTGTTTTTTTCGAGTCGAATATGATCTCTAAGGTCCTGGGAGTCATCCCGGGCGTTATTGAGAAAATCAATATTGCCAATGAAGAAAAGATAATGCTCGAAAATGAAAACATGAGGATGGGCATGGAATTGGATGTCGCCAGGAAAATTCAATTAATGATGCTACCGACGGCAAAATCATTTGATAAACACAAAGATCTAGAAGTAGCAGCGAGAATGGATCCTGCTTCAGAAGTTGGTGGGGATTTTTATGAGTTCTTACCCCAGGAGGACGGCTCAGTCATCGTAGCTATGGGCGATGTGACGGACCATGGGTTACAATCAGGTCTTGTCATGCTCATGGCTCAAAGTACGGTCAGGTCTATCGTCGATGAAAAACCGGCCCAGCTCAAAGATGCATTAGCACGTACGAATAAAATACTCTACAGGAATATCAGGAACAGGATGAATGATTTTCGGAACCTCACCTTACTGTTGGCTCATATCAAAGGAGATGAGATGACAGTGTGTGGACAGCATGAAAACATCTTGTCCTATAATGCGCAGACCGGTGAATCGGCCATTACTTCTACGGAAGACATGGGTATATATATAGGCCTCATAGAGGATGTATCAGAGCACCTGGCAGAAAAGGTATTCTCCTTGAAGTCGGGAGATATTTATTTGTTTTATACAGATGGCCTTACAGAGGCCGAAAATGAATCAGGTGAATTTTATGGCGAAGAGCGCCTATTTGAGAAGTTTAAACAACTGGTCAAAAGTGACAGTCAAACAATAGTAGATGAGCTGTACAAAGATGTATATGCCTTTATTGGCAATAGTGAATTATTGGACGATATCACTTTGATGGTGATTAGGAAAAAATAAGAGTTTTGAAGCACAAAACGGTATACTCCAGTCCGCTCTGAGCAATAGAACTTTCTATCGTATAGAGCGGGTTCACGATATCGTTTTTGCTACAGTCTTGCATCAGCGATGTGAAAGGGTGGCGACGTAAGGAGCCAGACTCTGCGTAATGTTAATGGAGCAGAGGCCGACCGTTCAGGGAGCCCTGTAACGTAGCGACCCGTAACGAAGAGAAGGGTGATGCCCAAAGTGACATTATAAAATGTATCTGTATAAGGACTTTAGTGACGATAAATGAACATTGGAAATAATAAAAATCAGGAGGAATGACCTCTATTATTAATAGAAAATAGAAACCTATGGAAGAGACCATCATCGGAAAATACAATATTATCCCGGAGAACCTCCCTGCTGAGGGAGATGTCTTTATACGGTTAAAGCCGATAGACATGATCGCCTATTGGAAGCGCTGTGGGATGTTGGCTGACTTTGCGGCAGCTTTCTATGCCTATACAAGGGACGAGCCCACAGTCCAGGAAAACTCCATCTCGACAGTATTCAACGAGCTGATTGAAAATGCTACTAAATATTCAGTAAAGCGAGGCGCAGAGATGACAATTCATATGATGCTGTATGATTCTGTGCTGAAGATCCAGATAGAAAACATCACGACGGATCAACACTTTGAGAGCTTTAAGTCTCACTTGACTAATCTACTAGAGTCAGACGATTTAGATACAATGTACTTTGAAATCCTGGCAGAGAAATCAGAAGGAAGTACAGATTCGGGTATTGGGTTGCTCCTCTTATTAAAGGACTATCCTCTAGATATAGGTGCAAAGTTTACCAAAGAAAATGGCAGGAATAAGGTGACTTTGCAAGCATTTTATAGACTCGATGATGATGAATAAACTGGAGTAATTACAAATTTTACTAAAGAAACTAATACTTAATATGATACTACATGCGGGTGATGCCAAGGTCACATATGATAAAGAAAATCAAGACGTCAAGTTTGAAGGATCAATGCGCCTTGCCAATATGAAAGAATATGATCAGGTGACTGAGTTTTTAAAAGAAAATACCAATGGGCTGGCGGGCAAATTAACATTGGACTTCACTGAATTGCAGTTTTTGAACAGCTCTGGAATTACGACTTTGAGCTTGTTTATTTTAAACTGTAAGAAGAAGGGCGATGTCGAGCTTCTGGTAAAGGGCTCAAAAGACGTAGCCTGGCAACAAAAATCATTGGCGAACTTTAAGAAACTATGGTCTGATATCCATCTTGAAATATAGTGTAAATCAAGAAATATCACGACCAACTTATCTGTATGTTCGGTATAGATAAGATGCATAAAAAAAACACTAAACTTTATGTCCGATCAGGATAATTGGGAAAAAGAAAAACAAAGCCTTCTCGAAGAAATCGAGGATATGAAGGTACTCTACGAAACAGTTGCAGAGCACAGTTCATTCATTGAAAACGAACTGGAGCAAAAAAATCAGGAAATTTCCGGACTGATCAATCAGCTCAAAAAGTACCTGTCGCCGCAGCTCTATCAATCGATCCTCGGTGGTGGCAAAGAAGTTTCGCTAAACTATGAACGGAAATTTTTATCTGTCTTCTTTTCGGACATTGTCAACTTCACTGAGATATCCGACCGCACAGACCCGGAGGTATTATCAGAGATATTAAATGGATATTTGAATGACATGGCACAGATAGCCCATAAGCATGGGGGTACTATTGATAAATTTATTGGTGACGCCTTGATGGTTTTTTTTGGTGATCCCGAGTATATCAATGATGAGAAGCATGCCAGAGATTGCTGTGCTATGGCACTGGAGATGCAAATGAAGATAGCTGACATTGATAAAGTCTGGAAGAAAAGGGGCATATCACACGGTCTGCAAGTCCGCATGGGCATACATAGCGGATATTGTACCGTGGGTAACTTTGGTGCCGAAAACCGCATGGACTATACCATCATAGGTGGCAATGTCAATATAGCCAGTCGTCTAGAGTCATTGGCCGAGCCTTCAAGTACCTATATCAGCTCTGTGACAGCCAACCTGCTGGACGACTCATTCATGCACAATTTCATTCAAAACATTACTGTAAAAGGTATACACTACCCCATAGAAGTCTATAAGCTGACCGGTAAGTCCTCCTTCGATGGCAATGATGACAAAGATGATGAATCATTATTCCGGTGGCATGAGGATGGACTGCACCTGACGCCTTTTATCAGTGCAGAAGACCTGCAAAATGAAGAAAAGAAAGCTCAGCTACTACGCGCTATCGATGCATTGACACAGAGCATCGCTGCATCGAAAATTGACGAAAAGAGCTGATTTTTCCTCTTGTAATTTGGTCAATCGCAAAGTCGTTTTTTTTAAAAGCATTACTTCTTATAATGACATTAAATTATTACTCAGACTCGAATGGTGATAGATTAATACAAACGCAACTAAAATGGGGATTAATCAAGAAGAAGCAGGTGGTTTGGGTAAACTATTTTCGAAACCCTAATGCATAAAGCGGGTTAAAAAGCTAGATAAAATACAATTTGATCGTGAATGAGTGAAAAAAATAATACCAATCAACCTTCGCAAATAGAGTCAGCAAAAGCTGCATTAAGACCGGTATTTGGTCAAATTACTGATGAACAGTGGTCAGCACTGGAAGGCTCTCTTGAATGGGTCTATGTCAAAGGCGGAGATAAGATTATCAGGCAAGGTGAGCCGTCTGACTGTATTTACTTTTTATTACACGGCCGGTTATCCGCCGTTTTTGAAGATGAGGATGGATCTTATCGTAAACTGGGAGATATCGTTCAGGGGCAATCAGTGGGAGAAATTGGTATTTTCACTAAGGAGCCTAGAACAGCCAGCGTAATAGCTATCAGAGATGCGGTGCTACTCAAGATGTCAGACGAAGCCTTGCACAAAGCAGCAGCACTGTTCCCGGATATGATGTTCAATGTGATGAATACTGTCATCAAAAGAGCGACTAGCCAATATACGCCCAAGACTTTATCACCAGTGCGCAATATTGTCTTTGTTGCAAGAACCAATAGTCAGCGGTTTGCTACCTTTGTTGAAGGTGTGCAGAAAGAAATTGCTCGACATGCACAAGTTCATGTAGTCAGTCAGCAAGAGATCTTAAGCATGTGCAATATCACCAAGGCCGATCTCGAAAGCACAGACCCCTTGATCAATGGAAAAATACAACAAGCTATTGACGACCTGGAGATCAATAATGAATACGTTCTTTTCACAGCAAATGAAGACGAGCCTGCATGGGTCAGTAAAGCCATAAGACAGGCTGACATATATTACTTCATCAAAGACTTTGATGATGACTTTGAGTTGAGCCCTATTGAGAAGATTATTTTTGATGAGAAATTTTACTTCAGGCTGAAGGAGAAACACCTCGTTCTATTGCATGAGGATGGAAGCAAACGCCCACAAAATACACGCTTTTTTCTAGAGAAAAGAGATGTAGACCTTCATCATCATGTCAGGATGGATAGGTCATCTGATATACATCGGATCGCCAGATTCATCAGAGGGTGTACCATAGGCATTGCCTGCGCAGGAGGAGGAGCCAAAGGAATGGCCCATGTAGGTATTATCAAGACATTTTTAGAAAATGGTGTACCCATTGATTATTTCTGTGGTACAAGCGCCGGTGCTCTAGCCGCGGCCGCGGCTGCTATGGATATGGGTAATGAAGAGTTTGTCAACTGCCTCTATGAACTGGCCGTAGAGGCACCTACTCGCCGGAAAAACATGAATATCATACCCATTATATCCATCATGAAAGGCGAAGACCTCGATCGATGTATGCACAAATACTTTGGTCACGTCAATATCGAAGACCTATGGATAAACTTTTCTTGTATGGCCTCTAATATGACCAAGAGGAAACCTGTCATCATCGATAGAGGCCCCCTTGATCAAGCTGTACGAGCCAGCATAGCTTTGCCCGGCGTATTTCCTCCGGTAGTCAGAGGCAATGACCTATGGGTCGACGGAGGACTCATCAACAATCTCCCCATTAATATCCTCCAAAATAATAACATCGCCATTAAAATCGCCGTCACTCTCCATAAAAACAAAGACTATAAACTCAACTATAACAAAGTACCGGACTCCTGGCAGTATATCATCAACACCGTCAAAGGCAAAAAGATAAAGACACCCAAAATAACCTCACTTATGATGGAGTCTATGGTCTTGGCCAGCTACAGTCAGTACAAAGACGCTCTCAAACTAGCGGACTTACACCTCCATCCTCCCGTCGACAAAGTCGGCTTACTCCAGTGGCACAGATACCTGGAATTGGTCCGGATAGGCAGCGAATATGCCGATGAAGTCCTCAGTACACCCGAGGCAAAGGAGCTGTTCAAGGAATTTAGATGATTCGTTTGTGGAGTGATTGTTAATAGGGTGTGACCTTACGTGTCGGGTTATCCGCTTGAATTCATGGTTATCACATGGACAGTAAACCCAAAGCTGACGCCCTGCGCTATTAATATGTCGCCTCACTGAGGATTGGATTCAGCTTTGATATGGCATTTAGGCAACCACATCACCTCACACCGCTTTTTATCTTCTTCCTTTTTGTCTTTTATCTTCCAAAGCCACTTTCGACTTTCTGACCTTTAGACCTTTGACTATCAGGCCTTCGACTTTCCGAATTTTGACCTTTCGTATCTTCTTTCTTATCATTCCCTGATTTACGATTATTGATTTTATCCTATAAAGAAATAGGCACACGGCCTTCACCACTTCTGATCTTTAATTGTTTGTGATTGGCATCAAAAACATCCAATCGAAATCTGAAAGATATTATAAAACTGCCCGATAAATTATTTGTTAAAGTTTCAATATCTGTAACAATAAAATATGAAGAGTCTCCATATGGTGCTGATAGGAAAGGCGAAGCGCTAAAAACCTGAACCCTATCGACGTGTAAAGAATTCTGACGATCCTCTGGACACATTTTTCTATTAGAGAACCATAGACTTGCTTGTACTCGCCATTCATCAATGTCGCCCAATAAAAGGTTGGTACCTAAGATAGACTCTTCCGTGTTAATATGAATGCTATGTAGATGCCTTATAAATTGAAATCTAACTATGGGCATAGGGTCTATTTCACCGTTAAATGGAGGACTTGCTAAAATTTCTCTAGATGGAGGAGATGGAATTCCAGTACCGCAATTGGGATGACTGAGTAAAAAATCACGATCAAGGCAGACTTGATGATCTTCAAGTGTATACCTCAAAAAATAGGTTGTCGTATCAATGTCAACACAAGGATAGCTAATATTTTGTCCAAAGCTAAACTGACCTATGATAGTCCTGTTGATATTCTCCTTAGTGCAAGCCATAATAATCACGCCCGAGAGAATCAGTAAGCTGATAAATCTAAACTTCATGATTTATAAAATTTATAGATAAAAACCACATTTAATATCACCGGCAGGCCGGAATAAATTGCTATCGACAATCTTTTTCTGCTCAATCCAAAGTACCTCACCTTTTGTAAAAGCAAGCCCTAATCTGGCTTGAACCCAAAAGTTTTTTCCAAACTCTCGTTGCCATCCATGATTAAGGAAAAAGGAGGTAAACCCAGAATCAGACCTTTGAATTAAGTTATCGTCTACTGAATTACTAAACACCCCTCTTTCTATGAGTACCTCTAGTCCAATAAAATTCGCAGAGAAACCACTACCAGCCTCACCTTTCAAGTCCCTTTTCTTCAGATTCCAGTAGTACCTAGGCTCTAAAAATAGTCTGAAAGCAGATGCCCGAGAGCTAATTACTGAACTTCCATCTGAAAAGTTAAATAGTTGTTCATTTAGAAATCGAAATGAAACACCTGTCAAAATAGAGATTGGGCTGTTTCTTAGTTTGTTCTCAAATTCAATGGAAGTCGACTGTAACTGCCCCAGGATAGGCATGAGTGTCAGGAAGTTCCACTTTAACAGATAGTCTCTTTCTCTTTGGCAAGACAATATGGCACAGTTAGGTAATGCAAATGGTCTTTCGCCCAAAGAAACCCCCATGTTAATTCTGGGTAAAAGGCGAAAGATCCACCCATAGGATTCAATCAGATTGGTACCTACTGCTTCATCTAAAGTGGGCTCGTACCTTATGTTTGTAAGTCCATAGATTCCAGTCAATTCAAGAGAAACTATATAGTATCCATATTGAAAGATCCTATTTTGCCAACCAGCCGCTAACCTAAACCCTTGTCCGTCGGCTTTGTCATCTCTCAACTGATACAGGTATCCCGCTGATGCAAATGGACCAGTAAGATTGCTTCTCGACCTTTGTAGTAATCGATCTCTGCTCGTTTTAAAGAAATACCGACCATTCAATGATAGGGTTGTTAAAGGAGTGAGTTTCTTATTTCTGAAATATGTATCTCCTAGCTGTAGTTCTCCATAAAAAGATGATCTGTTGCCTACGAGATGTTCAAATCCAAATGTATTGAAAGGAATGAGCCCACCTAGTTCTCCTGGGGCTAATCTATTGTCTGCAATCAAATTGATATAGACGCTCCACTTTGCCTCTGAGAGACTTTGGTACATAGCGTAGTAATTATCTAAATATATCACCTGAACGGAATCTAAGTCTGTTTCAAGTATTCTATCGTCAGGGCTTATTTGCCCGTTCAAAAACACTAACTTAAAGCAAAAGAGAAAGTAAAGAACCATTGTTGTTTTAAGCATTTTCATATTCGGCTTTTATTTTGGGTTTATTTTTATAAGACCATCAGTATTATTCATCTGTATGTTAGTATGTACCTCTTTGGATCCTACTCGGTATTGTTTATTGCCGGTTTTTGCCATTGCAATTGGTAAATCCGGATGCAATTGTACACGTGCGCCATTAAGCATCATATTGAGAGGAGTGTTTGCTGCTGTAATACAGCTGATTTCTGCTCTCTTGGAATTAATAAGCAGAGATTTTATGTCTGTTAATGAATGAAATGTCCATTTGCCGGATTCTCCGCTTAGAGATAAATCTCCTCCTACATGCTCAAAGCGCGCATTAGTTTGTTTTAGGTCGATTTTACCATTGAAAATGCTTTCTTTTAACAAAAGGGAACCAAAATTCTGTTGGATGCTCCCTTTAAGAGTGGCATTGATTATATCTAATTGACTAAGATGAAGCTGTATAGACACAGGCATGTCACCCCCATCTATCGAGATTTTTCCTAATTTACTGATAAGTTCTATCTCCATGTCTTCGGGTATATACAATCGAATATTAAATGTAAGTGCTGACTCTGGAAGTGCCTGCCTTCGCGGTAATTTTACAACAGTACGCATATAATAAGTGCTGCCCTGTGCACCCGAAGTAAGGTCTAGAAAAGCCAACTCTTGTAAAGTAATTCTTTCTTGTGTATGCCTGCTGATAAAGCGCACCTCTGCTTTTATAGACGGTTCTTTCCAGGTGCTTATAATTACTGTAGCTTTTTCTACATTAATGTAAAGCTTTTTGATCCGATCAGTTGCCTGCTCTATAACAAGCTGCCTTTCTGATACATATAGATTTTCTTGAGCGTAGCTCTTTATACTCAGAATTGGTGCTGAAAAAGCAAGAAGTAAGAAAAGAAGCTTTTTATTCATGATAAAAGGGTGTTTAAGAATCGAGTGACCAATTCAGTGTACTCGGCTTCCAGACGATTTAGCTCATGCAGCAAAAGCTCTTCCTTACCATACTCTCTTATAGACTCTTTTAAATCAAACAAATTTCTTACGGTTTCATCCCATTCGGTATGAAGGGAGTCCATGTTTAATATATCGCAAGAAATAAAGTGTTCTTCGCAAAATTCATCAAAATACAGCCATTGTTTTGAGTCCCAGGCCATATCTACTTCTTCATTCAAGTGTTCATGAGTATCAGTTTGATTCTCATCCGCAAAATCCAACAGATACAGATAGAGCACAAGGGTGCTTATTAGGATAATAAACAGGGCCATCCATTTTAGTTTTTTAGGACTTAATAGAGGTTGTTTTGGGTATATTCCTTTCTCTATATCTTCCCAGCGTTCTGGTGCTGTGTGAGTGGGCAAGGATTTTTCTAGTTTAGTACGCCACTCCAACCTGTCTAACGCTTGCTTCATCCTATTGTCAAGACTTGGTCTTGTCAGGTGAGTTTTTAGTTTAGATAGGTTTTTACCCCATTGCTTTTTTTTGTCATTATCTTTCATCATTCAGACCTTTAGCAAGGTTGTTAATTTTTGCTTGGCGTGATACAGCTGTGACTTGGAAGTTCCTTCGGAAATCTTCAATACTGCTCCAATTTCTCTATGCGTCATATCCTCTAGATAATACAGCGTCAGTACGGTTCTATAACCTGGAGGCAATTGCTCAAAGGCTAACTGCAATGCTTCTTTATCCCAATCTGGAAGTGACTCACCCACCGTCTCAGCAAGGCAATCAAGTTGATCTGTGGGTTGAATCAATATTTTCTTTGTCTTTGAAATGGAGCGCAGCAAAATGGTGCGCATCCAGGCATATACACCGGAGTCTCCATTAAATGATGAAATACTCTTAAATATTTGAATAAATCCATCTTGTAAAGCCCACTCTGCATCCGCCGGCTCCATCCCCATTCGAATAGCGAGGGTGAACAAACTGTCTTTATACCGTCGATACAGCTCAAATTGAGCACTTCTATCAAACTTTTTGCACAACGCTATCAATTCTTCTTCCGGTAATTGTTCCAAAAAAACAGTTGTTATTTCATTCTATTGATATAGTGGTTCTATATGGTATAAATGGTTGTATGGCTTTATATTTTTTTTGAAAAAAAAGTGATGAAGCCATAAATGAAGTGGTTCCTGTTATAGAATAATACTTTTGGAGGATCAATACTGGCGGGAGTTGTTCTCTGCATGAACATTCCTGAAATAAGCCCACTAACTCACAGGCTATCTGCTAGATCACAAAATATTAACCTTAATACAACGGACGACGCTTATAAAACGAGTGTTTGTCACTCATATTACTTCTGATAAGTCTAAGCAAGGTTAGATTTGCATGGCACGACCTTCGACTATCCGACTTTTGACCTTTCGTATCTTCTTCCTTTTGTCTTTTATCTTATCCCATCCCCTTGGTTCTTATTGACCTTTAACTTTTGTTGTCATTCTCTAAAGTTTTGCATCAGCGATGCGGAGTGGTGGCGCAGACAGACTCGATGTAGCATAGCGAAATCGAGGCCGAACGAATAGTGAGCCACGAAGCGTAGCGACCCGAGGACGATAGGACGAGGGTGATGCCCAAAGCGAAAAAATGAAATGTGCCCTCCGATATACTTGGTTTGACAAGCTCTCCACTTTGGAGGACAATGCTTTTGACTTTCGACTTTCCGTAATCCTTTTCCTTTTATCTTTTTCCTTTTGTAAGCTTCCAAAGCGACCTTCGACTTTCTGACCAAAAAGACACCTTAGAATATCTTCTTAGATACAAAAAATATATCAAATAATTAATGGCTACACCTAAGCCCCTGAGCTCCTGAGCTCCTATGCTCCTTCAAACCTTCAGACTTTCGACTTTTCGACATTTGACTCTTTTTTCTCTTCTTTTTCCTTGGCTCTTTTAAAATGTTCCTTTTATCTTTTTCCTTTTGTCTTTTATCTTCTAAAGTGACCTTCGACTTTGGACTTTCAGACTTTTCGACATTTGACTCTT
>SLDF01000039.1 GCA_007125435.1 Saprospiraceae bacterium | reverse complement strand
CTGCAATATTTTCCTGATCTATATCTCAAAAGCCCTGAAGGGGCAAGACATCAGAGCGTCGGGCATCGCCCGACGTCTGGGTTGAAAAATTGAACTCACCCTGAAGGGGTGAAACACAATGCCCGTATAGGTTTTGATGTTGTAAATGGATATTTGACTTGCCGACGTGGTTTGATATAATGATCTCCCACCATTAGCTCTGGAGGCTGAGCCAGAGGCGGTTCAGTTCCCACATTATTGACTTGACGTTTAGTCAATCCAATTGCTGAGCACCACTCAGTCATGCACCGTTAAGTCATGCACCAGTCGGTCACCCCTTCGGTGAATGAGCGAAATCAAACGAAGTACCATGTTTTGAAGCCAGTTTATGCAGTGATAATCGCTTGCTGCCATCGACAGGTGGCGGGCAGGGAGTTTCTAATGCATAATTCGAGTTCAATGTAAAGCATTTGGGTAGTGCCGAGTGCATTTCAAAATTTCGTTTTTTACACGTACACTGCATCAGCGATGTGAAGTGGTGGCGTAGCGGATGCGAAGCCAGACTCGGTGGAGCGAAGTGGAATCGAGGCCGAACGAATAGTGAGCCACGTAACGTAGCGACCCAAAACGCAGTGAAGGGTGATGCCCAAAGCGACAAATTGAAACGCACCCGGTAGTGCCTTTGCTTGACGTTTACGCTTCGTGGACGTTGTCTAATGCGCTGTTTAAGCTTGAAGAGAACTAAACGCTTTAAAGTTTTATTTGGACATAAGCTCTTGATAGACACATGGTGCCGTGTCATCCTCACAAGAAGTTTTGCTATAGGCACGAAGGATAGTATGCTGAACATGTGCGCCGACGAAGCAGACGTGATCTTTCAAATTTGATTTGTACTTAGGTAGAGATATTATTACAGGACTTATTTATCTTGAGGTAACACCATCATCTTTTTTATTCATCTCTGAGCTAGCGGCAGGGTTGGTTTCATATGCTTTTGATACCCAATCTATAAAACATTGAAGTGAAATGCTTCTGTATTCTGCATAAATAATTAAAATATTCCGTTGAATATAACTCAACAAAAATCTGAGGGAAAGTGTCGTATTCAGAGTTTTAAACCTTGCCCTTGAATCTTTCAATATTACGTCTGTCCTTCTTTGTGGGTCTTCCAAGTCCTTTTTCCCTTTGCTCAGATTGTCCTTTACCGATGTACCAGTCGGCAAACTTGTTTTTTTCTTCTTCTGGTGTATGGTCTATGTAGCATTCCTGGGCTATAGGAGCGCCTGCTCTGCTTTTAAGGAGACCTGTTACTTCGAATTGAAGATTATAACCGCCCTTTTTGACCAGGATTTTGTCACTGATAGTTACGTTTTGGGATGGCTTCACCAATTGATCATTAACGAATACTTTGTTGCTTTTGACCGCTTCATTGGATATTGACCTTGATTTGAAAATGCGAACGCACCACAACCATTTGTCTACTCTCATTTTGCCCTCTTTGAGGATCATAGATCATCTTCGTTTACGATGTAAGGTAATTTGAGGTCAAGCTTGAGCATGGCCTTTGCTACAACCTTAGTGGCGACATAGTTTCTGTACCACCTTCTGTCTGCGGGGATGATGTGCCAGGGTATTTCACTTTCATTGAGCATATATTCATAGGCATCCATATACTCGTCCCATTTTTTTCTTACTTCCCAGTCGCCGTCTTCGTGTTTCCAGTTTTTAGTGGGGTCGTCTATGCGTTCCTGGAGTTTGCGCCCTTGTCTTTTATGAGAGATATTGAGGAAGAGCTTGATTATAAGTGTATCATTATCATATTGCAATAGATTTTCGAAGGCATTGATGGATGCCATTCTTTTGTGTACTTTGTCTTCATCTATCCACTTTTCTACTCTCTGTACTAGTATATCTTCATAATGTGACCTATTGAATACTTGTATAAACCCTTTTTCCGGTGCATGCTTATGTACTCTCCACAGAAAGTCGTGATTCATTTCCTTCTTTGTGGGTTTGATAAACGCTTTTACTTTTACCCCGGCGTGAGTGCAGTATTTAAAGACTTCTCTGGATGTGCCATCTTTGCCACTAGCGTCTATGCCTTGAGCCACGACCAATACGCTATACTTTTTTTGAGCATAAAGTATGTGCTGTAGATCTCCAATGATCTTAGCTAGTTTTTTAGTTTTAGCTTCTATTTTTTTTCGATCAGTACCTTCTTTCGGCCCTGTAGGTAAGTCTTTAATCTTAATCATGTCACAAAGATTATAAATGAGCTAGTTAGATAGACATTTTTTTTCTCTTGACCAAATAAGCCTGCAGAATTTTAGCATAGCCTTCCCGAACATCTGCTTCGACATAGTCTATTTTATATTGAAGGCATTTGAGTTGTATAGCTTCTTTATGCTTTTTGACTTGTTCAATGTAGTAAGGTTTTACCTGATTAGATTGAAGCTTGACCTCATCTCCACTCTCCATGTCGATGAATAGATAGGGGCGGTTTTCGTACTCAAAGTCTAATTCAAATTGTTTGTCGACGACATGGATAAGTACGACTTCATGTTTTTTGTGCTTTAGATGCTGAAGGGCTAAGAACAAGTCATCCTGGTCTTCAGCATTGTCAAACATGTCGCTGAAGATGATGATCATGGATCGTCTGTGTGTGCTTTCTGCAACTTTGTGCAGTGCATCTGCTGCATTGGTTTTATGCATTTGAGAGTCGCGATTCAGCGCTTCTTCAAGGTAGGATAATAACAGTCTGTAGTGACGCATACTTCCCTTACAGGTAGTATTGATTATAAGATCATCATCAAATAGACTGAGCCCATAGGCGTCCCTTTGTTTCTTTAGTAGATTCATGAGAGATGCTGCACCCATGACAGAGAACTCCAGCTTATTTAGATATGGCATAGACCCTGATTCGGGAAAATTCATAGAGGAGGAGACGTCTATGACAATCTGACATCTTAGGTTGGTCTCTTCTTCATACCTCTTGGAGAACATTTTATCGGTTCGGGCGTAGACTTTCCAATCGATATTCTTTGTGGACTCTCCCTGATTGTAAATGCGGTGCTCAGCAAATTCAACTGAAAAGCCATGGAATGGACTCTTGTGTAAACCAATGATGAATCCCTCTACAACTTGCCTGGCTAATAAGTCAAGTTTGTCAAGGTGCCTGATGTCTGTACTGTCTATTGATTGCATACTTATTGGAACGCAGAATTTGTCTTTAAATTACAAACTCCCGAAAAGTAAATGACCGTTCGGGAGCTTGTATGATTGTGATGATAAATCAATTGGCTGTTAAGACAATTGGCTATCAATTTTCTCCTTAAGAGCAGGCTTAGAGATAACGCCAACGTGCTTATCCACTATCTCACCATCCTTTAATATCAGAATGGTAGGGATAGAGCGGATACCAAACTGCTGAGAAGTCTCTGGGTTGTGGTCAACATTTACTTTGCCTATAGTCGCTTTGCCTTCATACTCAGTAGATAACTCTTCGATGATTGGGGTAATCATTCTACAAGGTCCGCACCACTCTGCCCAAAAATCTACAACTGCAACGCCTTGTTTTTCAATTGCTTCTGTTTTAAAATTTGAATCTGTGAATTCGAATGCCATTTTATTATTGTTTTTTGATGTAAAATAAATTCGGTCGCAAAAATAACAATATTAATCCATATAAAGTTTTTATGTCT
>SLDF01000113.1 GCA_007125435.1 Saprospiraceae bacterium | reverse complement strand
TAGTAAAATAATGCTCACAAGATAGACTGCTTGTCCCCTTCAAACACATGATGATGATCATGCCTATTGATGACAAAAATTGGTAAAAGCTTGTTATAGGGTCTGATTTATCATTCTCAAGTCTAGATCACGGCTACAAAATAGCCTTCACTCTCCCATGTGACCAATTCATTCTTAAGTGCAGATAAATTAATTTTTCCTATTGTAAAGTTTATATTATTTATTTGACCTTGCTCATAAACTTTCTCTAGGGGCAAGTCATCTGATGCTTTTTCAGGGTGACTGATATAAATATCAAGGCTAGATGAATAGTCAAGTGCCAGACCATTCACATTTTCAAACTTCCTGTATTGATAAGTATACTGTTTCCTTAGAGCCAATACATCTGAATACACTGCTGCCCCTGTGGGTAGACTCCCGGCGCCCTTGCCCATCAGTAACTGTTTATCCGTATAGTCTGAGTCCAATACAACTGCATTATTCTCCTGAGACACGGTGTATAAAAGATGTCCTTGATTAATCATAGCCGGCATAACTATTGCTGAAAGTTTGTGATCAGTCCATTTAATAAGGCGACTTACCGGTTTTATGGAGAGTTTCCGAGATTGCGCAAATATAATATCCTCCGGTTTGAGGTGCTGGATACCGCTCCTGATCAGTGCATTCGGATTAAGGTGTATACCAAATGCATGAATATTTAAAATTATGGTTTTGAACAGGGCATCCCAACCGCAGACATCCATCGAAGGGTCACTTTCTGCGAAACCATTTTCTTGTGCCTGATGAAGTGCTGATGCATAGGTAAGTTTTTCGTCTACCATCTTTGAAAGGATATAGTTGCTAGACCCATTAAAAATACCTGTAATCTCATTAATCTGATCATGAGCATAATACTCTTCTATATTTCTCAAGATGGGTATACTGCCACAGACAGAGCCTTCATAGAGCAATGCCACATTATTTTCTCTGGCCAATTTAATGAGCTCTGGTAAGTGATGAGCGAGCATACGCTTATTAGCGGTGACCACATGTTTGCCCTTAGAGAGGGCCGTTTGCACTATTTCTAAAGCCACTTCGTGATCATCGATAAGTTCTACGATGGTGTTGATTTGCTCATTATTGAGAATGTCATTTCTGTCGTAGGTCAATAAACCCCTATCAGCAGCCCTCTTTTTATGTCTGTTTTTGACAGCGATTTTTATCAGTTCAATATCATTGTGCTGTTCGGATTCCAGTAATGTATATAGCCCCTGGCCTACAGTACCCAGACCAAACAGACCAATTGTGATTTTTGAGTCCATGGATTTTTTCATAATGATTAAGAGAGATGAGCTTTGATAGATAAAGCTCATCTCCATGGGTTAAGATTTTTATAATTTCACAGCTGATCTATTTGCTGCATTTCATTTTGTCGTCTTTGGGCATCACCCTCCTCCTGTCTTCGTCGTGTCGCTACAGCTTTTCCCCTCACCAACAAGTTACTGTGCTCCCAACTTAATGATAAGGGAGCACGGCAACTTGTTGGTGGATTCCAGATCTCCCTAAACGGTCGTCCCTTATGCTTTGGGGATGGCTCCTGCGTCGCCACCCTTTCACATCGCTGATGCATAACCAGAAAAAACGACATTTTGAAATGCTTCCGATCTATGGTGTAGATACAAGCTGATCTATATCGGTACTTTGAGGTGCTTTTTCTAAAGCTTGCTCTAAATCATTCCAGATGTCATCCACATGTTCTATACCAAGTGAAAGTCTCAGCAAACCTGGAACCACTCCTGCTTTGAGCTGCTCTTCTGCACTCAATTGCTCATGTGTAGTACCTGCCGGATGTATAATTAATGTCTTGGCATCCCCTACATTAGCGAGGTGGCTGATGAGTTGTACATTGTTAATAACTGATACAGCAGCCTTAGCTCCACCTTTGAGCTTAAATGAGAGCACCCCTCCAAAACCATGTCTCAGATATTTTTTTGCCAGTGTATTATATTTGTTTTGAGGGAGTCCGGGATAGTGGACATAGTCTACCTGAGGATGTTGCTCCAGTTTTTTTGCTATTTCTAAAGCATTGTCCACAGTTCTCTGTACTCTTAGAGATAATGTCTCTACACCTTGCAATAAAAGAAAGGAATTAAAAGGACTTATGGCAGGTCCAAAGTCTCTCAAACCTTCGACACGTACCCTGATGGCAAAAGCAATATTAGGCAGGCCTAGAGGATTACCTTTGCCAAATACGTCCCAGAAAACCAGTCCATGGTAACCTTCAGATGGCTCAGTAAACTGTGGAAATTTACCATTGCCCCAGTTATAATTACCTGCATCTACTATGACGCCACCTATACTATTACCATGACCACCTATCCACTTTGTAGCTGACTCCACCACGATATTAGCACCGAAGTCAATTGGTCTGATCAAATATCCCCCGGCTCCAAAGGTATTATCCACCACAAAAGGTATATCGTGTCGTCTGGCTATACCAGATAACGCTTCAAAATCTGGAACGTTATATTCCGGATTACCAATACTCTCTGTGTAGATCGCCTTGGTCTTAGCGTCAATAAGAGACTCTATACTAGACGGATCATCACCGTCAGCAAACCGAACTTCTATCCCCAGACGCTTAAATGCGACCTTGAACTGATTGTAAGTGCCCCCATACAAAAAGGATGTCGTGACAAAATTATCTCCAGCCTGCAATATGTTATTCAACGCTAAAAACTGTGCTGATTGGCCCGAAGCCGTTGCTACAGCCGCTACTCCACCCTCCAGGGCAGCTATCCGCTTTTCAAATACGTCCGTAGTTGGATTCATGATCCTGGTGTAGATATTGCCAAACTCCTTGAGTCCAAAGAGCTTTTCTGCATGCTCAGAATCTTTGAAGACATATGAGGTCGTCTGATAAATCGGAACAGCTCTCGATCCGGTCGTAGGATCCGCTTCTTGTCCTGCATGTAACTGAAGCGTTTCAAATTTTAATGGTGTGTTTTGTGACATGACTTGATGATTTTTAAATAAAAAATTAATGAATATAAAATAGAAATGAGGCATACACGAGACCACTTGTCCGGTAATACCTAACTATGCGTGACAAATAAAAATTGGATTATGTACGTACAGTGGGTTACCGGCTACAGCAGCAGCAACAGCACATACAACAACATGAAAGCTCCGATAAGATGTGAGGGATAACAGTATCAGGCTGACTTATGTCAGGTGACTCGCTAAAAGAAAAAATTAAAGTTGTAAACATCATGGCTTTAAATTTATATGTCCCCAAAAGGGTGGGATTTGACACCTTACTTATAAATATTTAGCAGGTTGTCTGAGGATCATCGAGCCCATTCTCTAGCCTCATCTTTATAAACCAAACCATATTATGGATTGGATTGAGCGACAAACATAATTCCTTTTTTCAAAATCACAAACGAAATAGCTGTGTTATTCCAAAAATAAATATAAAAGTAGGTGAAAGTACTTCATCACTTTGAGCATCACACACGCCTCTCATGCTCAATGAGATTTACATTCCTATGTCTTTAAACTTTACATTTCACACTTGATTGCGTGAGGGATAGAAGCGATATGAGTGGCTGACGAATGGCAAGCAGGAATATGTAGGTGGGGGCGACCGGAGGAAGCCACCAGATACATAATGACTGCCCATGAGACAGTCAGGAATACAAGCG
>SLDF01000159.1 GCA_007125435.1 Saprospiraceae bacterium | reverse complement strand
TAAACCGGGTTAGCGATATGAGTGGCTGACGAATGGCAAGCAGGAATATGTAGGTGGGGGCGACCGGAGGAAGCCACCAGATACATAATGACTGCCCATGAGACAGTCAGGAATACAAGCGTATAGCCCGACCCCGCGCGACAGCAAGGGGGCACGCCCAAAAAACCATCATTTTCTCAATACACTATGCTTCACTCCTGAGGATGTGCATGGGTGTGACCGTGGACATGTGTCGACCGTTCCAGATGCTGATGATGACGATGAGGGAGGTGATGGACAGGTAGAGGATGCCTGCGGTCAGCCAATCGGGACGGTAGGTGATCTCGAAGACGAATCTGCTGAGTAGGCCGGTGGCTGTGAATGATAACAACAGTCCGGTCAATGTAGCGAGGCTACCGAGGAATACGTATTCCAGGGTGTTAATCGTCCTGACGGTGCCTATGGATGCGCCGATGGTGCGGAGTAATATGCTCTCGCGAAGTCGCTGAAATCGACTGATCATCAATGCCGATACCAATACAAGGAATCCGGTGATGATGCTGAATAGGGCCATGAACTGCACAACGAAGCCAATCTTGGTGAGTATATCGTCAAGGGTGTCAACGATATTGGACAGGTTGATAACTGAAATATTGGGATAGATATCGAGTACTTTGCGCTGAATATCGGCGCTCTGTTGTTCGCTTGCGGTCTTGGTGATCAAGACATGAAACTTGGGTGCCCTGTCGAGAACGCCCTCCGGGAAGAGAAATAGAAATACGGTGGATACCTGATTGACTTTGATGGTGCGTAGGCTACCTATGTAGGTGGTGATCAGGCGACCCTGCACATTGAAGACCATTTCGTCGCCGATCTCAAGCCCGGTCCGGCCGGCAAATCCCTGCTCTACGGAGATGAATATACTGTCGCTGTCTGCTGTATACGGTCTGATACGTCCGCTGATGATGGCCTCTGTGTCGAGGAGGGAGTCTCGGTATGTGTTGCGGTACTCTCTATTGTATAGGCCTTTGGATCGCCTGTCTTTGCTATCGAGTGCTTCGTTGGCTTTTTTGTCGAGGCCGTTGATACTTGCCAGTCTCATGGTCACTATGGGGACTTTCTGTATGATGGGCAGGCCTTCTGCTATGAGCGTTTGCTCGAGGGAGTCGATCTGGTGATCTTGAATGTCGAAGAGGAGCATATTGGGTTGGTCTTCTTTGTCGGCCAGTCTGACTTCGTCTAGCAGCTGAGTCTGTACAAAGAACAAGGTACTGATCATGGCTGTACCGATGCCTATAGTGGCGATCAGGTTTACGGTCTGGTTATTGGGTCTGTAAAGATTGGCTAAGGACTGCCTGAGCATGTAAGGCAGTCCCGGACGGATTGCCCTGCGCAATACCCACATCAGGAGTCGTGCAGCACCCCATAATAACAAAAAGGATAAAATGACAAAGACTGTAAAACCTAGAGCTATCCTGGTGTCAGGAATAAGTATCCTGCTGAATCCAAAAATAAAAATAAGGATCAATGCATATACGATGTATGCGCTCTTGCCCACAGATATCGTTTCTTCTTCTGATGGGCGCAGTGTCATCATGGGGGAAGCTTTCCTGATCTTCAGCAGGGGCAAGATGGAAAATAAAATAGAGATGACCAGCCCCGTCACTAAACCTATGCCAATGGCTCGCCATGAAATGGCCATCTGCACATCTACCGGTAAAAAGTCACCTAAAACGGCGGGCAATGCCAACTGTAAAACTGAGCCTAATGTCGCACCAAGAATAGAGCCAATGATGGCCATCAATACGATCTGAACAAGAAAAATGGCAAACGCACTCAATGAACTGACGCCAATGCATCTGAGCACGGCCACTTGCTTGAGTTTTTCTTTGACGAATACATTGACGGATGAACCTACGCCGACACTACCAAGCAATAAGGCTATGAATGCGACCAGGCTCAAGAAATTGGATAGATTGCCAAATGCCCTGCCTGTGGACTGTTTTCTGGCCTCTATGGTCTCGTAATTGATGCCTCTTTCTTCCCATGCGGTGCTGTAGGAGTCTATCCACTCTTCTACGTTTTCGGAGCTTTGGGTTTGGTAGTATTTGGAGTAGTTGATCCGGCTGCCGTATTGTACGAGGCCGGTTCGGTCGATGTAGGACATTGGTATGTACACGGCTGGTGCTACAGACGAGACGATACCTGTCTGACCGGGTACTTTTTCGAGTATGCCCTCTACTTTGAATCGGATATCACCTACTCTTATGCTGTCGCCAACGGCGGCGTCAAGCTGGGCGAGCAATAATTTTTCGACAAGGGCAATCTGCTCTCCATCGTGAAATCGCTCCAGCGCCGAGGCGGGCTCTGTCTCCAGCTCACCGTAAAATGGATACCTTCCCTCTAGTGCGCGCACTTGCGTAAGGCGACTACTACCTGAGGGTTCGTACTGCACCATAGAGGCAAAGTTTAGCTCGCTGGCCATCTGATCGGCGACATTGTCAATGGCGATGGTGTCCAGCGGCCTATTAGATGTCAGGACAAGGTCTGCACCGAGCAGTTCTGCAGCCTGGCGATTGATGTCATTGGTTAGATTTTCTTCAAATGAGGAAATGGCTACCAGAGCGGCTATACCGGCAATAATAGATGACACAAACAGGGTCAACTTGCTAAGGTTTCTTCTGAAGTCTCTAAGCGCCATTCGTATGATCCAGATGAGATTATCCATGATTGGCCTCCGTGATTTGTCCGCCTTTGATGTGCAGTGTACGTTCTGTGCGTTTGGCAAGATTAGGGTCGTGTGTGACCAATATGAGGGTGGTGTTTTGGTCCTTGTTCATTTGGAATATAAGGTCTTCTATATTATCCCCAGTATCAGCATCCAGATTGCCGGTGGGCTCATCTGCAAAAAGGATCTTAGGTGCATTGGCGAAAGCCCGAGCTATGGCCACACGCTGCTGTTCACCGCCTGATAGCTGAGAAGGAAAGTGATGAGTGCGACCAGACAAGCCGACTTTGTCCAGGAGGGATAGGGCTTTGTTTTTAGCGTCTGGAGACTTTTTGAGTTCGAGAGGAACCATGACATTTTCCAGCGCAGTCAGGGTGGGTAGAAGCTGGAAATTTTGGAAGATGAAGCCGACGTACTGCTTTCTCAATGCAGCTCTTTCGTCTTCTGACATACTGGTCAGGGATTGGCCGTCGATCATGATATCACCCGAGGTGGCCTGATCCAATCCGGCGCACAATCCAAGTAAAGTAGTCTTACCACTTCCCGACGGTCCCATGATGGCCAGGGATTCACCGGCTTTGACGTGGAATGTGATGTCCTTGAGCACATTCAGCTCATTATCACCACTTTTATAAGTTTTATTCAGTTGATGGACCTGAAGCATACTTTGTTATATTTATTTTATGTCAAGCCTGACATTGATTATTATTGATTTGAAAGGTATTAACCTTCTTTTCTATTGTATTGTTGTTTTATCCCTTTGGACATCACCTTCCTCCTGTCGTCGTCAGGTCGCTTTTTAGAGTCTGAAAATTACCATCTTAATGATCCCAAGTCTTGCTCTTTTGAGCAATATCTTCGAAAAAAAATACTTACGGAGTTAGGCTACCCTTGATGCCATCTTCAAAGTCTAGACCGCTGCACTGCTTGATAATTTTACTTTATACTTCCTGCTTCATCGGTCGCGTAGCACTTGAGGCTATG
>SLDF01000293.1 GCA_007125435.1 Saprospiraceae bacterium | reverse complement strand
TTCTTAAAATATATTTATATATTTTATGCGTATAGTTTTGAAAATAAAATATATAAAGATTTAAATTGCTGATATACTTTATTTGTATTTTATCAATCTTGGTGTTTAAAGTTGTTTCATGAATCGTCTGGGATAACCTATATGTAAGCATTGATAAAGAAAAATACAATTAAGTAAATCCATAAGGCATCAAGAAAATGCCAATACCAGGTAATCATTTTTAAACGCAATCTTTTCAAAGGGTCAGTAAAGTAGACTAGAACACTGACGGGTTCTATCATTTTTTTTCTTGCAGAGAGATAAAATTGTAATAAAAATGGTAACCCGGCAATGACGTGGGCAAAGTGTAGTGCAGATACTAAATACAGATAGCTAGCTGCATTGTCTGAATTGATAAAAATATCTTGATCAAATAGCTGTTTCCAGCCATAAAACTGTGCAATCAAAAATAAGAATGATAAAATTACTGTGGATAAAAGCGCAGTTTTGTAATCCTCTGTGCTGTCTTTTTTGTAGCTATTTACTGCCCATTGCAGACAAAAACTTGAACCAAGTAAAACGATGGTATTGAATAAAAAGACATTGGGCACTGCAAGCTTTGGTAAACCATGCTGAAATCTTGTGTACATGTAAGCAACAGTAGTAGCAAGGAACATTGCAGTGATTCCAAATAAAACCAGAGCCATAATGATATGGTATGGGTGTATACCCATGGAAAATTGCTCACCTTGCGCACCTTTTGTTTCTTCTTTTGCCTTATCTTCCATTTTGTACAGTTTCGATGGCTAATATACCATCAATTTTGCTTCCTGTTTAATTTACTTTTCTTCCTGCATCCATCACTGCAATACACCACATTGTCCCAATTCTTTTCCCATTTTTTTCTCCAGGTAAAGGGTCTTTTACATGATTTGCAAATTTTGCTAGGTAAGTATGACTTGTTTCCCTTCATGAGTTCGATCGATGTATCTAAACATTTTACTTTTATAGATAGCAATTCTGGCTATTCATCGTCCAATTGGATAATGCTGTCATTAATAAATGGTTGAACTAACAAATGAGTTACTTTATTTCAAGATAAACAAGGTGCACTTCAAAATGTCGTTTTTTCTGCAATACTGCATCAGCGATGCGGAGCGGGTCATGAGCGTATGCGAGTGAGTCCGAAGGACCGAGCGAACAGCGAGCCCTGGAGCGTAGCGACCCGATGACGATAGGAAGAGGGTGATGCCCAAAGTGACAAAATGAGATACACCCTATAATCACAATATATAGTGCTTACTAATACTTCTTTTAAAAGCAACGAAATTGTTATATCGTTCGTTATTGTAATAACAATATTCTCCCAGATGTTATTATTTATTGATGCTCAAGCTATAATCGCAAAATTAAATAAATAGGGCAAATAGGCTTAAGTATGGGGTAATATCATTAATTTTGAGCATATATTTTTCATTGATTATTTGCTCTTGTTGGCCAGGGTATTATAAACAATCATTTTTTTATGAGACAATCACTTTTCATTATACCTCTTTTTTTGATGCAAATAGCATTTGCCCAGGATTTAGAATACTTTGATGTGCCTGTTTTTAGAGACGGATCTGAGCTAAAATATCCTTTTGCAGGCGGTCTCAACTGTCCTCAGTTTTCTCAGGCGGATTTGAATAATGATGGGATTGAAGATATTTTTATTTTTGACAGAGAAGGTGGTTTTGGCTTAGCTTTTATGTCAGACGGAGAGGGTGGATATACGTATGATAGACGATTTGCCGATCGGCTGCCAAGGTTGAGAGAGTGGGTATTGCTAAGAGATTTCAATAATGATGGTGCGCCTGATATCCTTACATTTTCTTTACAAACAACCAGTTCGATTAGGGTATTTAAAGGTCGCTGGGAGGGTGATGAACTTCATTTTGACCAAATGATGTGGCCTGACCAAGGGGCACAAAAGCAAGATGTCTTACATCGATATAACAAGGTCGGTAACAATGTCGTCAAGTCTAACCTTGAACTCTATGTATTTAATGTTGACTATCCAGCATTTTATGATGTGGATGGAGATGGAGACTTGGATTTACTAACTTTTGAACAGGGAGGTTTTTATTTAAATTACTATAAGAACTACTCTGTGGAGCTGGGCTACGGGACAGATTCTTTGATTTATGTATTGGAAGACAATTGTTTTGGTAAATTTTATGAATCAGGTATTTCACCTGAACTCAATCTCAGTGATGATCCGGAGAGTTGCTTTGTGCCTGGTTTTACAGATTATGACCCGGAAACAAGGGATTTGAGACACGCGGGGTCGACGGTGACCGCTTTGGAAGCGACAGGCAATGGTCTGGTTGATATCCTTCTCGGTGATATTACCTTTAAAGAGTTAGTTTTGGCCATCAACGGAGGTACAGTTGACAATGCTCACATGGTAGATCAAGATATTAATTTTCCTTCATACGACATCCCGGTGGCGATAGAATACTTTCCAGCGGCATATGTTATTGACGTTGACCTTGATGGACGTAAAGATCTTATTGTCTCTCCTAATCAAAAAGATCCACTCCAGAACCTGGATGTGGCATGGTATTATAAAGACATTTCCGATAATGAAGCACCTCTTTATGAGTTACAAGAAAAACGATTCATAGCAAATGATATGTTAGACTTTGGTACTGGAGCTAATCCTACTTTCTTTGATTATAACGGAGATGGGCTATTGGATTTAGTTGTAGGGATGTACGATGAGTTTATAGATGGTGACCCTGGATTTCATTCCAGACTCATACTCTATGAAAATACTGGTACACACGAAGAGCCTGCCTTTGAACTCGTAGATGATAATTATCTTAATTTTACAGAGTTTCTAGGTGGAGCTGGTAATTTTGATTTTGTACCCTGTTTCGCTGATATAGATGGAGATGGTGATAAAGATTTATTTGTTGGGGAATATGGTGGTATTTTATATTTTGCAGAAAACCTGGCAGGACCCGGTAACCCAGCAGAGTTTGGTCCCATTGAGTATGGTTGGCAAAACATTTTAGGAGAAGCATTCTTTGCTCCTTTCTTTTTCGATTTAGATGGTGATGGTGCTTTAGATATCTTGTTTGGTGATAGGAGAGGAGAGGTACGGTTTCTTAAGAACATTGGTTCACCATCAGAGCCCGTATTTAATCCCGATGTCAATGATCCTGTTAATATTAGGAGACTTGGAGACTTTACAGTTAGAGGTCCGGGCTCTTTTGCAGGGATGAGTGCCCCGCAAGTTGTTTATCACAACGGCGTAAAGAAACTAATAGTTGGCTCTCACAATGATGGAATGAGTGTCTATGAAGTAGTGGAGGATGATTTAGAAAGTCCATTTCCGAAAGTCGTCAATGACCCTATCAGTGATTTGTCTCTAGGCGTCAGGATACGACCCTCATTTGCGGATATTACAAATGACGGTTTTTTGGAAATGATTGTTGGTAATTTTAGAGGTGGCGTTACACTATTTAAAACGCCATATAGCCTTGATCCTACACTATCCAATACAGGGCCCGAGATGGTTCATGATAGGGCTTTACAATGGACATTGAACCCAAATCCGGCCTCATCCTTCATACAGATCAATATCACTGATACTCAATTTGATTATGGAGGTATATACGATATCCTCATCATGGATACTATGGGAAGACAAGTGAAGTCACACAAATCTGCTTCCAGGTCTATTGAATTGCCCGTGGACCAATTGACTCCCGGCGTGTATTTTATGACTATTTCTCAAAATGGATTTATGTCAACCAAGAAATTTATAAAACAATAGAAGTTGGCTCTAATCGTTTTGACTTTAATTTTATGAATTGAGATGTATGAGACTTTGGTTACCCATAATCTTTCTTGTGTGTTACTTGCCACTAGCTGGGCAGAGACTCTACGACGATAGAGATCCTACGGTAGCTTTTGGGTTGCAAGTCGGTGCAATATTTCCTACCAATTTGCTGACCATTAGACCTGCTACAACTGTGAGAGACGACGTTATTTATGGCTTAGAGCCGGTAAATGGCTTTTCTTATGGTGGCGTCGTGAATTTTAGACTATCGAAGAGTTTTTATTTATTATCGGGTATTACTTTTCTCAGAAGAGATTATGTCGCTTTCGAGGACACCGGTACCAATAGAAGAGATGTTCGCTTCCGATCTGACACATACGAGATTCCGATTATGGCGTCTTACTATCTCAGATTATCGGATAACCTATTGCTCAACATAAGTACAGGCGTGCCACTGCACTTTCTGCCTACAGATCTTGCGGCGACCAACGATGGTCTTGACGCACTTTCCCTTAAATTAGGCATTATCAAGCCGGTAAGCTCTACTATGGTAGGTATAGAGTGGCGACGACCCGATTACGGTGGTGTATATCTGGGAGCCAATTACAATATTGCGCCATGGGCACTTTTTGTTACCAGTATAGGGGAGCAAAATACACCATTTGAGGACACCGCATTTGTAGAGCAAGTTGGCGATTTTTTTGGTATAGTCTTGAGGTATTATCTACCGTAGAAACTTTCCTCACTCCAGATTGTGAGACACCTTTTGTACATCGTCGTCAGCTTCGAATGCCTCGATCAGCTCCAGGACTTCATCCATCTTTTCATCCTCTAGGGCTACTGTATTGCTAGGTATGTAGTTGAGTTCAGCGGATTTAGTTTCTATAGACTGCTCTTCCAGAAACTTTTGCATGACGCCAAAGTCTTCGAAGTCAGTATATACAGTCACCATATCATCTTCTACTTCAATGTCTGAAGCCCCACCATCAATCAGGCTTAGCTCCAGTTCTTCGATGTCGTGGTCACCTATTTCAAACTTAAATACACCTCTTCTCTCAAACTGAAAAGAGACAGATCCACTCGTGCCCAGTGATCCATTGTGTTTATTGAAGTGCATACGCACATTTGCCACGGTTCGGGTTGGATTGTCTGTAGCGCACTCTACTATAAGTGCTACACCATGAGGCGCATATCCTTCATAAGTTAGCTCCTCAAATCCTTTAGTATCTTTGGACGATGCCCGCTTTATAGCCGCTTCTATCCGATCTTTAGGCATATTGACACCACGAGCATTCTGCACCGCAGCTCTGAGTCTGGGGTTGTATTCCGGATTGTCTCCACCCTCTTTCACAGCGATAGCTATCTCTTTACCCACTCTTGTGAATGCTTTAGCCATCTTGTCATATCTCGCAAACATCTTGTGCTTACGCTTTTCAAATGCTCTTCCCATGGTCTTATATTTTAGCTGCACAAAGGTATGATATCCCCTCCAAAATGTCGTCGTTAACCTTATTCATTTTTCTGTTAGAATTTATGGTTTGGAAATTATTTCTCTGTTTTTGGGCGTGCCCCCTTACAGTGTGGTTTTTAGCTTCAAGCTTCAAGCTACAAGCTGCTAGTTAGGCGTATTTTGTTTACGCTTCGCTGTTTAGGCTTGAAGTCGGCTGGTAGCTTTCAAGTCTTATTTGGATAAAAGCATCTAATTGACAAGCTGTTAAAGACTTTCAAATAAATGCTTTGCTATAAACGCATGCGTAGCTAGTGAAACGTGTTAAACGTGAGTTACAGTGAACAAAGTGTACTTTCAAGTTTTATGGGAAGTTAGGTCGAGTTGTTTTGTCACTATTTTTCCATTTTTAAGCGCAAAAATAGCGCCAAAACATTTGGTGATAAATCTCTAAACCCAGGGCTAAGACCTCGGGCTTTAATTATGTCGCTTCTTGATAATTTGCACTTCTTGTATTAGTTCCAGTGATTCTACATCGTCTATCTGGACCTACAATACCCACCCACCTGATACCATCTGCAGATGGAGGGCAGGAGTTTTTTAGCGCATATTTAGGGTCGATTGATAGTCTTTTATATACTATCAGTTATCCTTCGTCGAATAGCTAATGTATAACAACCTGAGCTATAGCGAAATGGCTTATATTTAACATGTCAATAAATAATACTATTATGACTAACCAATCCTTACAACGAACAGCTCGTATTGCCGGCGTTTGGTACGCACTACTAGCCATCTCCGGTATCTTGGGTTTTCTTGTATTTCAACCGCAAGTTTATGTGATATCTGATGAGGTGAAGACATTGCGCAATCTGCAAGATCAACTTCTGATAGCTAGGGTCAGGCTTATATTTGAAATCTTGATTATCATTACTCAGGCTTTATCTGCACTGTGGTTTTACAAACTTTTTAAAAGTATCGATGAGTGGTCAGCCTGGGCTGTTGGTGTTTGGGGTATGGTTAATGCTGTTGTAGTGATGATTAGCGCTATAGCTATGGCCTCTTCTATTGATATAGCACACGCTGAATCAATGGCTTATGAAACTCAGTTGATGCAGATATCTCTGCTGAATAATCTCATCAAGCATGCCTGGCAAGTAGGCGGGTTGTTCTTTGGGCTATGGTTGATCCCTATGGGATACATCATCATCAGATCAAGACGTATGCCTATTTGGCTTGGTCGGTTTCTTGTACTTGGTGGTCTAGGTTATATTCTTAATGTGATATTGGTGTATTCCGGGTCAGAGTTTGTATTATTAGATGCTATGGTTATCCCTGCCACGATTGGTGAGTTTTGGATGATAGGCTATCTATTTATTTACGGTATTCGACCGCAAAGTGAAGAATTGTAGATAGATCTGATTTAGTTTACAGAGTTTATCTTTTAATGGTGCTGATGAGAGAGTGAATGTCTAAATGTCTTTTTTACTCGTATACAGCATCAGCGCTGTGGAGTGGTGGCGGAACGTAGGTGAAGCCAGACTCGATGAAGCGATAGCGGAATCGAGGCCGCGCGAATAGCAAGCCACGTAACATAGCGACCTGTAACGCAGTGGAGGGTGATGCCCATAGTGTCATATTGAAATACAAGCGTATGATATGCTCATTTATTTCCTATTTAAGAGTTTTCTCTTTTGCTAGTGCCAGTTTTGTTCATAAAAATCTTCATAGTGTATCCAAACGCCAGGCCTCCAATTGACCAAATTACAATTCCAAGGGATAATCTTTTCAGTGTTATTTGCTGGTATGTAAGCAATGGAAATATGACCTCCATAAGCACAAACATAAATGCTGACCAGCTCAGCCCAGACGCAAGCCAGCTCTTATTATCATAAGGGTTTGAGGAGAAGTCAATGTCTAACTTTTCGTATCGTTTTGGCTGCTTTTTTAGCCATCTTGCCTTTAAGCTCTGTCTAAACCATCCCCATATAGGGAAGGTGATGGCTAGTAACACAAAACTTAACCCATTAGTCAAACAAGGAATTGTATGCCCACAATTGGAGCAATAAAGGCCAAACCAATTTTTAAATGCCCTTCCATTTTCTGTAGACCATGCTCTGCCATCGTGATGTGTATTGCAATGAGGACACGGAATAATTGACCTCTCAAACCTGGGTTTGGTTGTTGTCTTGTCTTCCAAACTTACTTTAGGAACTTTTTGCCCGAGTATCAATTCATTAATAGCCAATGCAGGATTCAAAATCCAATGAAGCTTCATCCAATGCTTCCATGTGTAAACCTTGAATTTATCTTTGTCATATTTCATTGTATGGAGGCTCTGTTTTGTAGAATATTTAATTAATACTTGTGTCTAGAATGAATCCTCGTGCTGTAGTATTTCATTTCCGAATATCGATTTAACTTCTCTGAATTCTTGTCAAAAATAGATTAATTTTATTAATACTCATAGCCGTAACTCATAAGCTCCTTGTTGAATTTGTTTGGACTAATTCAATGTGGTTAAATATATATATAAGGATACTTTTCCTAAATGAATTCATTCATCTAGCATAAAATATCAATCATAATTTATGTCAAGCACATCTACAGAGCCTTTTTCGTAATTATATTACTATTTACTGCATCTTCCTATCTAAAAGTCTTATTTTTGTAATAGATGATTGATTGTCAATCAGGTGGATAAACCTATAACTTGAGATAGATACACCATCAAAACACTACAAGAATTCTCTCTTAGAGGGGGAGAGGTAGTCATATGTAAATAAGTGATTTTGGAAGCATGTCAATGTAATTAATTTGAAAAGTTTTAATGACTGACTTAAACTAAAAGAATAGTCAAACTCTAGTAAGCTTTGTGCGAAATTGATACTTGAATAGGATTGACTTATTTATTCAGCAAGGTTCATAGAAGAGTAAAAGCAATGAAATACTCTGTTAAATTAAGTCTAGTTATTTTATACTCCTTTTTCTTGCTTGTAAACAAGGTGGAGGCTGAGAATAGTGTGGTATTGATAGATAGTCTAAAGGCAGAGCTTCAACACGCTGTCAGTGACACCAATAAGGTTTGGATACTTCGCGATATTGCTTATTATTATTTGTATATTGATATGGATTCCTCCATTCATTATAGCACCAGAGGGTATAACTTAGCCAGGAACCTGGACCATAGTTACGGTGCTATATGGAATCTTTACCAAACCGGACTTGCCTATGAGATTGGTAACCAGCTAGACAAGAGTCTATCAGTCTATCATCAAGCTATAGAGCTCGCTGAGAGTGTGAATGATATCGTAAGCATAGCCAAGCTTTACAATGCTATTGGTGTTGCCTATTATTATTCAGGTGAGTTTACAGAAGCCGTAAGAAATTACCTTATGGGGTACAACTATGCAGACTCATCTAACTATACCGAAGGCAAAGCTTATGCATTAAATAATCTCGGTGTCATTTACCGAAAGCAAAGGAGGTACCAAAAGGCTCTGGACGTCTATCTAAAGTCTCTTGCAATCAAAACGTCAGAAAGAGATAGCCAAGGCATGGTTGTGACATTGTATAATATAGGCTTGATACATGCTTACCTTGGCAAGTACGAAAAAAGTATAGAGCAGTTCAATGAGGCTAAGCGACTATCTGGAGAAGTGTCTGATTTGATGTGGGATAAATCACACTTAGATATAGCCATGGGTGTAGCTCTATACCACCTTGATGATTTAAATCAAAGTCAAAAATATCTCAAGACTGCGTTGGAAAAGATAGATACTACATCTATTACAGAGTATATATACGGGCTGGGATATCTAGGATCAATTTTGGTAAAAACAGATCAGCCCACTCTTGGCATGGCTATGCTAAAAAAAGCCAGAGATAAATCATTTCAAACTAACAACAAAGAGCTGCAAAGAGAGATATTGAGAGAGCTCGCGCAGGCATCCGAATATACACAGCAGTATGAACTATCAGCTGAAAGCTGGAAAGAGTATACTATACTTTCTGATAGCCTCTATGAGGAAAGTCAGTTCTGGGCAATGGAAGAAATGCAGTCTAAGTTTGAATTGCAAGAGAAGGAGATAACTATCGCGAGGCAACGTTTCGCACTGGAAAGAGAAATGAGCCGTAAGCGTTTGTATTTTATAACCGGATTATTCCTAATTGTTTTATTGATCATCAGCGGTATATTCTTACGTCTGTTTTGGAAACAGAAAGAAGCCTTACAAAAGCAATATAAACTTACACAGTCTGCATTAAAGGATAATGAATTATTAATGCGTGAAATGCACCACCGCACTAAAAACAATCTTCAATTATTGAATAGCTTATTATCTCTACAATGGAGAAAAGTAAATAGTGCTGACGGTAAGAAAGCGCTGCAGTCCAGTAGAGATAGCGTTGGAGCCATAAGCCTGCTACATAGGAGGCTTTATAAGTCTAATGATATTCAAAATGTTCCACTGGATCTTTATATTAGTGATCTGGCCGGACACTTTGAAGAGGCGTTTGCTCTTTCCAGCAGAAAGATTGACATATGCTACAGCTGTCCCAAGATGCATATTGACACAGACAAAGCCATACATATTGGTCTTATTGTAAATGAAATGGTCACCAATGCAGTCTTACATGCCTTTGATGAGGGCCAATCAGGTATTATAGAAATAAATGTCTACCAAAGCGACAATATGCTTAGATTAGAAGTCAATGATAATGGAAAAGGAATGAAAAATATGAGCCTTCATAAAGAAGGGATAGGCAGGCAATTGATACGAATTCTCGGTGAAAGGTATGGAGGTAAATTTGAGATGACAAACCAATATCAAGGGACAAAGGCAACATTCACTATGCCTATTCATATAGCATCAGAAGTTACTTAGAATAATCAACATTGTCAAGATGAAACCATTAAAAATACTTGTCGTAGAAGATGATCCAATAACTGCTGAGGATATTAAAATGTCTTTGATGGATCTGGGGCATTTTGTCATTGGACCTGCGTACAGTTTGAATCAAGCCAAGTCTCTGATCAATGACCAATTACCGGATCTAGCCCTGCTTGATATACAACTGGATAAACATATGGAAGGTATTGATATAGCTTCTTGGATAAAAGAGCACTACCCCATACCTGTTGTTTTCCTCACTGCATTTTCTGATCAAATTACGCTTGACCACGCCAAAGACGTTCATCCGGAACACTACCTTATAAAACCTTTCAATGCCACTCAACTAAGAGCAACTATTGAAATTGTCATAAGTAACTTCTATGCACCTGACCACCATACACACATTTTCTACAGGTTGAGGACTATGAGTGATGGATTGAATATAGATTTGACAGATAGAGAAGTGGACGTGATCAAACAATTAGTCGAAGGATTGAGCAACAAAGCCATAGCTGACTCTATGTTTATCAGTGAGCATACCGTGAAGAGCCACCTCAAGAGTATCTTTAATAAAATTGGCGTTAAGAGCCGATCAGAATTGATTGCCCGCTTGATCACTTAGTGCCATTTCACTCTTTCGAGTGATAAAGGACGTTTCTTTCAGGTCTACTTTTGTGATATTAATAGTTGTAATATAAATGTTATGAAAGTTGTAAAGTATCTGTTGTATGTCTTAGCGAGTCTCATTGCTGTTTTGGTTGTTGGATTGTTATACGTCCTTATTGCTTTTCCTAAAGTCAGTCCGCCAACTGATATGAAAGTAGAAATAACACCTGAAAAAGTGGAAAGGGGTAGATATTTGGCTTATCACGTGATGATGTGTGCAGATTGCCACTCCATACGCAACTTTGATATTTACTCTGGACCACCAATACCCGGAACTGAATTTGTTGGTGGAGATATTTTTGATCAATCTATGGGCTTTCCTGGTAAATTTATTTCTTCTAATATCACACCTTATGGTATTGGCGACTGGACAGATGGAGAGCTATTTAGACTCATCACGACTGGTGTGAACAGAGAAAATAGGGCTATTTTTCCTGTTATGCCTTATCATAATTTCGGTAAACTCGATCCGGTTGATATTGAATCCGTTATTGCATTTTTGAGAACTCTAGAGCCAGTAGAAAAAGAACATCCGAAATCAAAAGCAGACTTTCCTTTTAGTTTGATACTAAAAACTATCCCCGAAGATCCATCATTTACACTAAAGCCTGACCAAAACGATAAGGTAGCGTATGGCAAATATTTGTACACGGCTGCAGCTTGTGGTGATTGTCATACCAATTTTGAAAAAGGTAAGTTCGTCGGTCCCGATGGTGGAGGAGGTAGGGAGTTTGAAATGCCTGATGGCAGTGTTTTGCGCACGGCTAATCTTACGCCACATGAAACAGGTTTGCTTCATTACAACAAGGATGTATTTGTGAAACGCTTCAAAATGTATACTGATTCAAATTACGTACTGCCTAAAGTGAAGTCAGGAGAGATGCAGACCATCATGCCTTGGTATATGTATAGCGGTATGACAGAAGATGATCTTAGCGCTATCTATGATTACCTTCAAACACTTACGCCATACGATAATTACGTAGTCAAATACGACCCTCCTTAATAAATGCAATTGTTGACATGTTCTTTTAAACATGATGGAACTTCATTATCACTTTGTTTTAAAGATGACATTTATCTGTTCTATTTCAATCCTGCTTGTACAATGAAACTTAGATTCACCATAGCTCACTTTGGCTAATCTGCAATCAATTGTATGAGCAACTACAATACTCCATTATGACATTTATTAATCTATTTTTTTACCATAAACTTTTTACGTTATGAATGCCTTCAGATTATTTCTTTTTTTAGCTTTTAGCATGATCGTTTTTATGTCATGTTCCAAAGATGACGATGATAATGATGTCGATCAAATTGAAATCCTTTTGAATGAAGTAAGAGCAGAGACCTCTGCATTTGTGGACTACGAGTTAGCAAAAGCTGCCGGTTGGGATACAGCATTGTCAGATTGTGTGCAGCATCCAACAGAAGGAGGTATGGGGGTTCACTATGGTAGAATGGAGTACTTTGATGGCAGAGTTAATCACCTCCAGCCACAAGTATTACTTTACTTACCTCATGATAACGGCGACATGGAGTTTCTCGGTGTGGAGTACATTGTTCCATTTGCCATCGTGCCGGACACCGCTATGCCGCCGATGCTTTTTGATCAGCATTTTCACGCCAATCATCAACTGGAATTTTGGGCGCTCCATGTCTGGACACAGAAGGAAAATCCATCTGGTGTTTTTAATGATTGGAACCCTGATGTTCATTGTGATTAAAAACTTATGCTCTTTTACACAATTAACGTTCTATTTCAGGCTGATACTCTCGGTGATGGATAGCTCTTTCATCGAGAGTATATTTTAAGCCGCTTAACTTTGCTTTAAAAAAGAATTTTCTCAAATCTAATCAATATCTTATGACTACTTCACTGCGCAATCGACATCAGCACATTTTAGTTGTTTTCGGATTGATTCTGTTATTGTTAGGTCTATTAGTTGGGTTTGCAATTCCGTCATTTGTGAACCCCAGAATGGGATTAGCTGCCCATTTGCAAGGTATTATGAATGGCATGTTACTCATCATTATATCCTTTTTGTGGCCTCTTTTATCTTTATCATTATTTTGGATTCGGTTGACCTTTTGGTCTTTACTCTACGGCACTTTTGCTAATTTATCAGCTGTGATCATATCAGCAGTGACAGGTGCCGGAGCGATGATGCCAATCGCTGGTGGTATGGAGACCAACACATTTGTTGAGCCCTTGATTTCTATGTTGTTGATTTCACTTTCTCTTGCCATGGTGTTGGCATTGATTCTCATTATGACAGGATATTTAAGGTTCATCAGATCTCAAACTATATCTACATAAAGCTGATAGCTGGGTACCTATTAGATACGATGTTCTTTTGTAGAATATTTTGTTTTGTCGCTTTGGGCATCACCCTCCACTGCGTTACGGGTCGCTTTTTAGAGTCTGAAAATAGCCACCTTAATGACCCCAAGTCTTGCTCTTTTGATTGATATCTTCGAAAAAAAATACTTACGGAGTCAGGCTACCCTTGATGCCATCTTCAAAGACTAGACCGCTGCACTGCTTGATAATTTTACTTTATACTTCCTGCTTCATCGGTCGCGTAGCACTT
>SLDF01000107.1 GCA_007125435.1 Saprospiraceae bacterium | reverse complement strand
TAAGTGCTACGCGACCGATGAAGCAGGAAGTATAAAGTAAAATTATCAAGCAGTGCAGCGGTCTAGCCTTTGAAGATGGCATCAAGGGTAGCCTGACTCCGTAAGTATTTTTTTTCGAAGATATCGCTCAAAAGAGCAAGACTTGGGATCATTAAGATGGCTATTTTCAGACTCACAAAAGCGACCCGAAACGAAGTGTAGGGAGATGCCCAAAGCTAAATCAAGCACTCACCTACCTCTAAATCATCAAACTCCTACTTAACAGTATTCGTTAAATGCTGCCTTGAGATTTTCTGCTATGACTGCAGCCGGTCTTCCCTCGATATGATGACGCTCCAGAAAGTGAACCAATTCCCCATTCTTAAATAATGCTATAGAAGGCGAAGATGGCGGATAAGGCAATAAAAACTCTCTGGCTTTAGAAGTGGCCTCTGCATGTACCCCGGCAAAAACAGTCAAAAGTTTACCGGGTTTCTTTTCGTTTTGTAAGGCCATTTTAGCTCCTGGTCTTGCATTGGCAGCAGCACAGCCGCATACGCTATTGACTACTAAAAGCGCTGTTCCATCTTCTGTACTTAATTCATTTATAACTTCTTCCGAAGACTCTAGATTCTTAAAGCCATAATCTGTCAAGTCCTTGGCCATAGGCATTGTTAATTCTGCAGGATACATAATACTATTTTTTATTGATTGAATAATTCATATGGACATTCATGGATGAAGCGTCTATTATCAGTTTTGACATGAACGATAAAAGTCATGCATAGCTTACTCACAAATGATGTACATGTCCATATTTTGAAAAACGGTCATCGTGAAATATAGTTGTTAAAAGGTCAAAAATTATTCGTTACTCTTTACACGGAAAGCTACAGAGTGCATTCTTTTTGTAGTCACACCCGACTCTATGGTTTCCCAGATAAGTGTCTTTGCGGCTGGTTTTGCCAGCACCTCATCCAAAGCCCTAATTGCTCCAATCGGAATGCGCTTACGATGACACTTCTCCATAAGATCATCTCTGTTCATAGCGCGGATGTATGGCTCTAGTAAACTTGCTAAATTTTCTCTGTTCTCTACTCTATCAATGTTTTTGACATAAGGCGATAATTCTCGTGATGGCACCTGGAGCAGTTCACAGAAGTTTTGAAACTGCTTATCGTTACCAATAGCTAAAATTACGGTGTATCCATCCTTACAGTTAAATACTTCACCATATGGTGCAATATTGGGATGCAAGCTGCCCAAGAGCTTCGGTACGTGTCCTGTCATCAAATAATTACTAGCCTGATTGGCCAGTGAAGATAGAGCAGCATCTTCCAGGCTCACGCTGACTATACTACCCTTTCCTGATATAGCAAGATCAATGTAAGCTAATAATATACCTTCTTTGAGTTGATGCGCTGCCAGAATATCGATAAAGGCAACAGGCATCTTTAATGGCCCACTATCTTCTTCACCATTTATACTCATAAAGCCACACTCTGCCTGCATTACCACATCATACGCTGTTCTATTCTTTTCAAAAGTAAAACCCTCAATTTGACCGATGATGAGTTTGGGGTACTTTTCTCGGATCACGTTGGCTTCGAGCCCGAATTTTTGACTGTCACCATGTTTGAAATTTGTGATCAATACGTCTGCCACACCAAGTAACTGGTGCAACTTTTCTTGCCCCTCAAATGATGTCAAATCCAAAAAGACATGCTCTTTCCCCGCATTGACGGAGGCAAAGTATGCAGATACATCCATATCAGGATCTTCTACAGGTAATTTCCAACTACGCGTTACATCGCCTTTAGTAAGAGGATTTTCAATCTTTATCACTCTAGCGCCCAGCTCTGCAAAAAACATACCTACGGCTGGACCCGCCAAAACACTGGCTACCTCTATAATTGTACAGTCCTTAATTAGTTTCAATAGTTGTGTTTTGTTTAATGTTTTGGTCTCATGGTAGATATCGCTATACGCACCTGAATCCACTCCGGTAATAATCGTGCAACATATGACAGTAAATGATAAAAACGTCCTGGCACTCTAAACGTCTTACCCCTTATTATTGCATCATATATACTATTAGCCACCATATCCACATCGACGGCCAGCCAGGATTGGAACAAACCGGATCGATCCATAGAAGTCCCCTCCCCAAAGTTAGTCCTGACTGGTGTCGGACATATGGTTATAGCTTTTACATTTGACCTTTTCTCATGCAGCTCAGCTTGAAGTCCTCTCGTAAAGTGATATACGAAAGACTTAGTAGAAGCATAGGTATTCAGATAAGGGCTTGGCTGAAAAGCTGATATCGATGATATATTGACAATGATGCCATGATCATCCTTTACCATATCTTGCAGATAATGCCTCGTAAGACCATAAAGGGTCTTCACGTGCAAATTGATCATCTTATACTCAGTGTCTCTATCTGTTTCCCATGTTAGGCCATAGGTGCCAAATCCGGCATTATTAATGACCACATCCGGATAGAATTTTTGATCTTGTGTAAATGCATACACCGCATCGGCACTATCATCCGCAGATAAGTCTATACCGTATGCAAGGATGCGTGATTGTGGATATAGATTTATAAGGTCTTCCTTTACAGCTTTGAGTCGATCATCGTCCAACGCCACTAGACAACATTGATAACCATTTTGTAAAAACAATTTGGCCAATTCCAAGCCTATACCAGAAGACCCACCGGTGATCAATACATTATTTAATATCATATCGTAGTTGATTTTTTTGCGGCTTGAATGTTTGTAATGATACCATTTAATTGCTTCAAATAACCGTGAAAGTCAACTTCGATGGTGTGGCGCTTTCGCTTTAAGTATTGATGCTCTATGTCGTCGGCCTCTTTAGCTGCAAAAGCTCCTATATCATCAGGCATCTTATAATCACCTGCAACGTAAGCCGCTGCAATCTTAGACTGCGCTTCGGACAGCGGCCATATAGCACCTTGAGGCTGCACCAGTCCAGCGAATATTAATGTCGGATAATCAGGATGAAACATTCGAAGATATAGCTCTATCCTGTCGGCATCTTCATAGTCGACTATAGATTTATCAAGAAAAGGCGTAGAGATTTTATAGCCGGTCGCAGCTATGATCGTGTCGTATTCTTCCTTATGCCCATTTTCAAATGACACCTGCCTACCGTCAATAGCATTGATTGCAGGCTGAGGCTTTACCTTCCCATGTCTTATGAAGTACAACAATTCGGAATTTAAAGTCGGATGATCTTCAGTTATACCAAAATCAGGCGTCTTCAATCCATATGACTCATACGATCCGATCTGAAAGCGCAGCATCAACTTCCGCATTGGATTCAATATAAACGAAGGCACCCACAACAGTTTTTCATTGAAAGTATCAGTCGGCTTACCCATCAAAAACTTAGGAATGATGTAGTGAGGTCTGCGCATGCTGATTGTCACATGTTCTGCCACTCTCCCACTCTCTACAGCGCAGTCACACGCAGAATTTCCACCTCCGACTACTAATACGCGTTTACCCTTGACCTGACTGTTGTTTTTGAATGCATGAGCATGCATATATTCTCCTGCAAATTGTCTTAACATCTCAGCATGCCGAGGCATAGAGTGATGCCCATTCGCTACGATCAGATAATCAAAAACTTCACTACTATCTTCAGTAGTAATCTCCCATTTGCTATCGTCCCTGAGCAATGCCTGATTAACCTTAGTACCGAGTCGTATATGCGCTCTCAATTTGAACTCATCAGCATAGTCATTAAAGTAAGCCAGCACCTGCTCGTGAGATGGATAGTCAGGATAGTGATCAGGCATCGGATAATCTCTAAACTCTGACAGCTTCTTAGAGCTTATTATATGTGTAGTCGACATGACACTGGAGTGCGACTTCTCAGCGCTATAAAGCCAGTTTCCACCGATCGCTTCATTCTGCTCAAAGCACACAATCTCCTTTATTCCCCGATCCTTCAGCCCTTTTATCATAGCGAGGCCCGTACACCCTGCACCTATGACTGCCACACGTTTATCTATCATATTTCATTTTATTAAATCCGAATATGCCCTAATTATCCCTAAACGGCTAATATAACCACTTCATCTTTATTTCACTCTGGATAACACATCTTTTTCTTAATGCTACATTTTATACAATGTAGAGCAATCCTTTGTATAGCTGGTTCAGATTGTTCTTATTGTAATTGTTGGTATGGTGGTTTTGGGCGTGCCCCTGCGCTGTGTCTCGCTGAGCGCTCATCACAGCTTCGGGTCGGGCTATCCGCTTGTATTCACAGGGCTGGCATAGGGTGCCGCAGTAGATGTGAGCGGCTTCCGCTGGTCGCCATCACATCTACGCTCTACCAGCTATGCCAGCCCTGTTCATATCGCTGCTATCCCTCACGCAGAAGGGTATGAATATTGATAATTAGTGACAAAGTGGTAGTAGTTCTTACCAAGCGCAGTCGATGCCGAGTCTGAGGCAGCTAAGCTTCGACTCTCTCTTGACAGAAGACTGGATGTCATTTACTTTCATATTTAATTAAAGTATTCATGAATGTCCTACGTCGTTTTAACCCCTCACGACAAAGCAAAATTGTAAAGTCCGGGTAAATAGTAAGTATTAATGTTATTTCTTATAAATAACTAGTACTCTACTAATCACTTATACTTATTTGGATTGTATAATGCCAAATAAATAACAATAGCTTAACAAGATCATTTTAAAACTTTCCAATCATTTCATTAAGTGAGAGATACATATTTGCAAATATAAATATTACATTTGCGTCGTAGATCGAATAATAGATATTCATATTATTACTCAATTAAAAACTTCATCTACACATGAGCCACTCTAGATTCAATGCTATCGACATTGTTCTCAATCGCACAGATTTTGATTTAGACATTCAGACCCTTGCAGAAAGCGACAATATATCGAGCTTTTACGGCAAGAATGTTTTTAATGATGCCTCCATGCAAAAGTACCTTGATGAGGATTCTTACCTTAGTATTAAGGCGAAAATCCAGTCAGGAGAAAACTTGACCATTGATCTTGCAGACATTGTAGCCAATGCCATGAAGAAATGGGCCATGGACAAAGGTGCTACGCATTATGCACACTGGTTCCAGCCACTTACCGGAAAAACAGCCGAAAAGCACGATTCATTCTTCACTCTAGATCATGAAGGATTACCCATAGAAGAGTTTAAAGGTGAAGGTCTGGCTCAGCAAGAGCCTGACGGATCAAGCTTTCCAGGTGGAGGGCTAAGATCAACATTCGAAGCAAGAGGTTATACAGCATGGGATCCATCTTCTCCTGCCTTCATCCTGGAGGTCGGGGACGGTAAGACCTTATGTATTCCAACTATATTCGTCACTTATGGTGGTGATGCGTTGGATCACAAATTGCCTTTGCTCAAGTCACAGAGCTACCTTGAAAATGCGGCAATTCCGGTATGTAAGTTGTTTGATCCTAAGGTAGAAAAAGTCATTACTACGCTGGGATGGGAGCAAGAATACTTTTTGGTAGATGAGGCCTTGTACCACGCACGTCCCGATTTAATGCTGACAGGTAGAACACTGCTTGGTAAGCACTCACCTAAAGGACAGCAATTAGATGATCACTACTTTGGTAGTATACCTGAAAGGGTCTACGCCTACATGAGAGATTTGGAAACAGAATGTCACAAGCTTGGCATACCAGTAAGAACAAGACATAATGAGGTAGGCCCGGGGCAATATGAATTGGCGCCAATGTTTGAAGAGGTCAACGTGGCAGTAGACCACAATCAATTGTTGATGGACCTCATGGATCGTATCGCTAGAAGGCACCGCATGAGAGTACTGCTTCACGAAAAGCCATTTGCAGGTGTCAATGGAAGTGGCAAGCACAACAACTGGTCAATGGCAACTGACACCGGCAAAAACCTGCTATCACCAGGTGAAAACCCGGGTAAGAACTTGAGATTCCTGACTTTCTTTGTTAATACGATCAAGGCAGTTCATGAATACGCAGATTTGTTGAGAGCAAGCGTTGCCTCTGCATCTAATGATCACAGACTTGGAGCTAACGAAGCGCCACCAGCCATTATTTCTGTATACATTGGTAGTGCCTTAACGAAAATACTTAATCAGATAGAAGAGGGTAAGTCAGTCGATGAAGATGCAGTAACAAGAGTACTTGATCTACTAAGTAAAATCCCTAATCTCGAGCTGGATAATACAGATAGGAACAGAACCTCACCTTTCGCATTTACAGGTAATAAATTTGAGATCAGAATGGTAGGTTCATCACATTCATGTGCCAAGCCTATGACCGTCATGAACACTATAGTCGGTCATCAATTGAAGGCTTTCTACAAAGAAGCTCAGGAATTGATGGGACAGGGAATGGATCAGGCAGGTGCCTTACTGACCATCATCAAGCGTTACATTTCAGAGTTTAAAAACATCCTATTCGAGGGTGACGGATACTCTGATGAATGGAAAGTAGAAGCGGAAAGAAGAGGTTTGTCCAATACACCAAATACACCAGATGCACTGACTTCATATGTATCAGATAAGGTAAAAACACTCTTCAATGATTCAGGTGTGCTCAACATGAATGAATTAGAGGCGCATTATGAAGTCATGGTGGAGAATTACATCTTAAGCGTTCAAATCGAAAGCCGCACACTCGGTGAAATGTGTATCAATTGGGTATTACCGGCGGCCATCCAGTATCAAAATGTTGTGGCTGACAATATTATCAAATTGAAAGATCTGGGCATGTCAGAATCTAGCTACACTGCTCAAATGGATATTTTAAATAGAATATCAACAAACATCAATGAGATAAAAATCAGAGTCGCTAAAATGACAGAAGAAAGAAAGAACGCAAATGCACTAGAGACCGCCATAGAACAGGCGCATGCTTATTGTAAAAATGTCAGACCACTTATGGATGACATCAGAATATACGCAGATCGCCTTGAATACCTGGTAGATGATAAACAATGGCCTTTTGTAAAATACAGAGAGCTCATGTTTGTAAGATAACAATTTTATGATCCTTTTTCATCTGAAGCGCTACTGTTGTCAAATGGTGGCGCTTTACTTTTGCATACAATAATACATCATCTAGAGCCTTCATATTCAGCCCGAATTATGCATTAGAAAATCCCTGCCCGCCACCTGTCGATGGCAGCAGGCGGGTATTACGGCTCCAAATTTTTACATTATAATTATAGCCGTCTTTGGCTTGGCATTGCCTGGGCTTATTGATACCTGCTTTCCTATGTCTATATTCTTCAAAATTCGCACATTTTTGCGTGAGGGATAGAAGTGATATGAACAGGACTGGCATAGTTGGTAGAGCGTAGATGTGATGGCAACCAGCGGAAGCCGCTCACATCTACTGCGACACCCTATGCCAGCCCTGTGAATACAAACGGATAGCCCGACCCGTAGGGTCACGCCACAAAATCGATAACGATCAACAACAGTATTATGAATAAAACGCTCTCAGATCATATCCACATATCAAGGAGATAAGCCACAATCAAGAGTACACTTGATAAGGATGCTGTTGCTATAGCTTTGGTCATGGCGCCGGTGTACAAATCCAGGTCATGAAAATTGGCTGATGCTCTGACGGTCTGATAAGTCAATGGTATAGTGAGTAAGACCAACAGCGCATAAACCGGTAGCATGCCAAATACTATCCCTAGGATGATTGACAAGTAAGCCAAAATGATGCCTGCTGCTAAAACTTTGACAGCATTGGCCTGACCAAATCGCACAGGCATGGTGTACTTCTTAGACGCAATATCATCGTCATGGTCGAAGATATTTGATACGATGCCGACGTTCATCGTGAAAACACCCGGTGCAATGGCTGCAATCACAGCTTCCCAGCTAAACTCTCCAGCGACAACCCAGTAAATACCAAGCACGATTAGTGGCCCAAATGCAAAAAACAGAACCAACTCACCTAGCCCCCTATAATTAAGCTTCAAGGGAGGTGCTGTGTAAAAGAAGACTGCTATCGCCCCCAGTAAAGTCATAGAAATAACGGCAGTCGGTTGTAAGAAAAGTAAATAGACGCCACATAAAAGCCCAACGACAAAACACAGTATCGCAGCAAAAAGGACTTGATTCAACGTGACCTCACCACTAATGAGCGGACTGTCGTGAAATTGTTTCTCCTTATTGCCAAGATTGCCGCTCAAATAATCGTAGTAGTCATCAAAAAAATCTGCCGCTGAATGGGCCATGACCACACCAAATACAGCTATAATGAACGGCCACCAAGCAAACTGAGCATCGGACATAGCGATTATGCCCCCAAGTACAGCAGGCAAAAAGCTAACAATTAGGAAAGGAGCTCTTGCAGCCTTAGCCCAAACTATGATATATTCTTTAAAAGTTAATTTTCTAGTTACAGTAGACATGATTAAGGATTTAATGTGAAAACAAGCGTAAATACAATACCTGTCAAAACCAAAGCTGAAATTGCACGGACTACAGCCCATAGGTATGCGTTAATCTCACTCTTTGACTGATCGATGACCTTCAACACAGATATAGAGACTGGTAATGCGGCAAAAGCCAAAAGGCCCCATAACGGTAAAATACCAACAATAAACAAAACGGCCATACCAACATATGCACCTATGGTCAGTACGGTGATGACTTTCTTATTGAGTTTGAGTACTAGTGTTTTGTCATTTTCTGTTGAGACTTCGTATCGGGCGCCTTTAAGATAAGCGACCACAGTAATAAGAAATCCAAGCGGTAAGGACAATAGGACGGCATCGGCTAAATGGTCATAAGATGTGGTCAGAGCATATACAAGTCCAACCAGAACGAGTGGTCCAAAAGTAAAGAATATAACGATCTCCTTGTACCCCTTGAGCATCAATGGCGTAAAAAATATGGCTACCAATGCGCCCAACCCTGCCAAAACAATAATCTCAGTCCCTATTGCATACGTAAAATAAATAGCTATTACCAGGTCAATGGCCAGACAAAAGACACCTGCCCATAGCGTACCTCTATCACCTAAGAAACTATCAGTCAATAGAGGTTTCCAGCCTGCAAATATTTTAGTGTGTGCATCCTGACCGTTGGAATGGAAGTTTGTTCCATAGAAATAAAAATAATCCCCGGCTGACTGCCCGAGAAATAAACCCAATCCAGCTAGGATGGCATTTATCAAGCTAAACTCAGCAGGACTTAGATAATAGGCAAATGCTGCACCAACAAAAGATGGCACAATAGATGCGCTAAACAAAGCATATTTAATTACTCTGATGGCCGAATTGGATTGATGTGCCGGCCGACTGCTTGCAATTGTACTCATATAATTTTTATTGAGTAACAGCTTTGAAATGGTCTTGTTTTAATAGTAATACCTTTACGGATGGATTGTAGTGGAGCCCCGCAATAGTCATGCACTCTTATCATTCATACCTTTCCACTTAAAATATCCATATACTGCAAGAAAGGTATAGATAAAAAAGAGTACACTCAGCAACTTCATATCGCGCGAATAATAAACACCAACACTCACAGCATCTATGATGATCCAATATAACCAGTTTTGCAAATAACGTTTTGCTATCAACCAGGTGGCTATAAAACTAAATGATGTAGTAAAAGCGTCAATATACGGCAAAGCGGCCCCAAACTGTACCCAAAAACGACCTAACAATAAAGTCAGTATAATACCTATTGCTATAATAAGGAAATGCAACAGCCCCGACATGTTTTGTATAGTAAAAACTTTGGATTTGTCGCCATGGTTAGAATCGCTATGCCATGCATACCATCCATATACGGCAGCTAAAATATAAAACACATGTAATATGGACTCAGAAAATAAGCTGGCTTGTAAACACAATATTAAAGTAAAAAAGGACCCTATGGCACCGAAACCCCAACACCAAATAGAGCGATGGGCAGCTAAAATGGTATAAAGTAAACTGGATACAAAAGCTATCCATTCGAAGAGGTGAAACTCTAATAATACCATTAAAAACAACTTATCTTTCCATGACGTTGGCTTTGTATTTAAGCTCAGTCACAGGAGGCTTACAATTGTGTATGACATCTAGTGTTTTCTCTATCATACCAGGCTCATCAGTACTGTCAAACAACATCTTAATCTGTCCTTTTTGACCGGGTTTTATGGGTTTTGTTGGGTACTCAACAGTTGTGCACTCGCATGCAGAAACCATTTCTATCTCCAGGTCGGCGGTACCAGTATTAATAAATGTAAATGTAAAGGCCTTCTTGTCTCCTTGTTTCATGCGACCAAAGTTGACTTCCATATTGTCAAACTTTATACCTGGCTCACCCTTAGCTTTTTGTCTTTCGGCCTCAAGCTTTCGTTTTTGCTGCTCGATAATACGTCTCTTAGCCTCCTCTTCTTCACGTTTCTTTTTCTCAGCTTCCATTTTGGCCAATTCCTCAGGTGTGACTTGCTTTTTTAATTCTATGGTCTCAGGCCCCTCAATGATTTTAAATTCTGTTCTTCTGTTGTACTGATGGTCTTCTTCAGAACACTCAACGTCATTATAACATTCATTGAGTATCTGAGTCTCTCCATATCCTACCGCTTTGATTCTTTCTACATCTGCACCACGACCTACAAGATAATTCTTTGCAGATATTGCTCTGCGCTCAGAAAGAGCCATATTGTAAGAATCACTACCCCTGGAGTCTGTATGCGAAGATAATTCTATGACCATAGTCGGATATTGCTCAAGTAGATCGAATAATAAATCTAGATCTTTCTCAGCGTCAGGCAATATCTTATCATCGTCGTAGTCATAATAAATATTATTCAACCTAACCGGTTCGTTGATGGTTATCAATTCAACTTCTTCTTCTTTTGGTGGTTTTATTTCAAGAACGAATTTTCTCTTATATGTTTTTTCAGTCGTGACGCCTACGGTGTTGATTTTAATAGTATCGGGAAAGTACCTTGGGTGTTCAGCGATTATAACGTAAGACTTATCTCTATTAAGTGATAGATCAAACTGGTTGGAATCATTATTTTGTTCAGAAATAACCTCAAAGGTATCTTCCTCTTTGAGCTCAAGGATTCTGATACGACCACCTCTCAACCCACCTCTTCTTTCTCCAATAGTTGCTAAGAGGTTGATTGGAACTTTAGCCGGAGAAACTGAAAAGATATCATCACAGCAAGTCTTGGCTTTAAGAAATTTACTGCCTTCTCTATTAGAAACTAGAAAGCCGTTTTCCATAGTTTCGTCAAGATAAAGATGCATATCGTCAGCAGGACTATTAAACCCTTCACCCATATTAACGACCTCGCTCCATTCTGAGCCATCCCATTGCGTCATGAACAAATCAAATCCACCATAACCCGGACGTCCATTGCTAGAGAAATACAGGTTCCCATCCCTGTAGGACGGTGTAATTTCATCTAAGAAAGAATTGATCTCCGGACCTAGGTTAACTGGCTCTGAAACAGTATAATCATCTAAAACTGTAGAGAAGTATAAGTCAAAGCCACCTTCACCACCTTCTTTATTACATGAAAAAAACAAAACTTCTCTGCCGTAAAGCGCACCTATGCCGGGATGAGTCGTAATAAAATTTCCATTTATACCACCTTTCAAAGGTTCAGCAGGTGACCAGTCATTGCCATCTTTAATTGATACATAGATTTTGCTTTCAACAATCTGCTGCCCATGTAATACTGCTCTTGTAAAATACATACGCTGTCTGTCACTGGAAAAGGTAGGATTAGAAGTGTGATAACCTATCCTATTGATCTGTAGGCCAAGCTCAGTAGCTTCTCCCCAGGTCTCTTCTTCTTCATCGTAGACAGATTTATAAATTTTGGCCTCAAAATCAACATCATCTTCATCGAGCACAATGACTGAGTCAGATGCAAATGTTGAGTAGTAAAGTTCTCTTGGATTATACAGATATGGCCCTGTATCGGCGTTTTTATAATTAATAGATTCGATGGGCTCCACTGCTACAGCCGACACTGGTTTTAAATCTTTTATCAATACAAGTCCATCATACTCAAGTTTTGCAAGTCTCAATATAGAATCATTTGCATCCTCTCTATTCAGATAGGCCAAAAACTGCTTTTCTGCATCTTCATACTTACCGCCTTGCTTTAGCATACGAGCATAGTAAAAAGTAGCTTCTGGATATTCCAGCGTCGCTCTTCTATTCCTGACGAGTCTGCTAAACCACCTTTCTGCTCTTACATAATCTCGCAATAGCATATTAAGGTGACCAATAGTATAAGCTAATTCCTCTGATTTTTTTTCATCATATGCCTTTTCAAACCACTCTAATGCGTTGTAGTAGTCAAAATTGTCTAGGGCTTCATCAGCAGTTTCTAACATGATTTTATACGGGTACCCGGACATAGGCTGAGCATTACCAACGAATGCCAGAAATAAAACCCCAAATAGTATGTATATGCTCTCTCTCAACATCTTTAAACACGCGTTTATCACTAATTAAAATTTAAAATCTAGGACAGAAAATCACAGGATGTACATCAGGTCTTTTTTGTATTCTCACGATATAAGTCAGACCTAATTCAAAAGCAGAAGCAGCACCAAGGCTGGACACATTTATATCCCAGGCCAGACCTGCTCTAAAAGTTTTGTAATCAATACCAAAATGCGCTATGGCCGAATCATTAACACGATATCCCAAGCCTCCAACAAGAGCAATATCATCTTCTTCATTAATAACAATACCACCAATAGCATTGACAATGATCTGAAGGTGATTACCAAATAACTGAGCCATCATGGCAGGTCTTAGAATTATTTTTTCATTGTATTTCATGTCTAGAGCCGCCATTAAATTGTATCGAAACGGCCTTACATAAAATGTAGACGGTAAGAGGCCAAACCTACCTCCTCCACCTCCGACTTGTAAACCAGGACCTTCATTCGGGTCAGGGTCAGGGTCATCTGGATCAATTGGACCAATACCCGCAGTAGGGTCTCTTCTGATGGAAATGTGTGAAACAGACAAACCAACTTGAAAGCGTTCATCAAACTCGGACAACTTATGGGTATACACAAATCCAACATTAAAATCGGTATACCTCTGAGGATCCATTGGTATTTTTGACTCATCTATACTTGGCAGCCCCGGACCTGCTATTAGAGCATCTTCAAAAGTAAGATTAAAAGGTCGCCTCATTCTTAGAGATCCTGTACCATATTGAACACCGAGTGACCATACATTTTTTGCTTGCTCACCTGTAGCCATATGGTAGGCTCCAGATAAAAGGAAAGCGCCATTTCCAAATTGACCTGACCCTGCTCTGTCTTGAAATATAACACCACCGGCACCAACCCAGTCATTTTTACCAAAGCCTTTTATAACAGGAGCGTCGACAAAAAAAGATGGTGTGGAGTGGAAATTTCCAAAATTACGCCACTGGTCTCTATAAATAGCACCGAGTCGAATAGTACCTTTGAAGT
>SLDF01000177.1 GCA_007125435.1 Saprospiraceae bacterium | reverse complement strand
GTCGATTTTAAGCCGTAATAGAAATCGCTGATGCATAAATCGGGTTTAAACTCGGTTTGGTTACAAGGTTATCTTTTATTTTCTACCATTTGACTCTTTGTTGACAAAGTTATGGGTTTTGGGCTTTTGCACCTTTTTGGCATCACCCTCCTCCTGTCGTCGTCGGGTCGCTTTTTAGAGTCTGAAAGCAGCCATCTTAACGATCCCAAGTCTTGCTCTTTTGAGCGATATCTTCGAAAAAAAGTACTTACGTAGATAGGCTACCCTTGATGCCATCTTCAAAGGCTAGACCGCTACACTGCTTGATAATTTTACTTAATACTTCCTGCTTCATCGGTCGCGTAGCACTTGAGGCTATCTCTCTTCAGCACTCGTCTAAAGTAAAATTCTCTAAGCTCTAGCACTTTTCAGACGACATCAAGTGTAGCCTTGGGCTATGCGCGTATTTTCTTTCTTTGATCTCACTCAAAATAGCTGCGACTTAGATCATACGACGACTGTTTTCAGACTCGTTGCGTGGCTCACTACTCGTTCGGCCTCGAGTCTGGCTACGCATGCGCTACGCCACCACTTCACATCGCTGATGCAATATTGGGTAATATCTATGATAAAAAAATGTAATATAATTCTTATTTTTGGCATTAAATTGTGAAGACATGAAAGAAAAGTCAGATTATGTAGTGGAGCTCAATGAGTGCGACATTTATCAAAAAGAGTTTTTGGTACTCAACCATGTGACACTCCATATCCAACCCGGAGAATTTGTGTACCTCATAGGTAAGACCGGAAGTGGCAAGTCTTCCTTATTAAAAACTATGTATGGCGCTCTTCCTTTAAAGAAAGGTGAAGGGCGTGTAGTCGGCATAGATCTCAATAACATCAAGCAAAGAAAGATGTATAAGCTCCGCCGTCGACTGGGTATGGTATTTCAGGATTTTCTGCTGCTGGAGGACAGAGATATTGAGGATAATCTCATGTATGCATTGAAGGCCATTGGCTGGAAAGACAAAAATAAAATGAAGGAGCGCATCCACGAAGTATTAGAAAGTGTAGGTTTGAAATATGTCGGTCACAAAATGCCCCATCAATTATCGGGTGGTGAGCAGCAGCGTGTAGCAGTAGCCAGAGCTATACTGAATAAACCTGAATTACTGATTGCTGATGAACCAACTGGCAACTTAGATCCCGATACATCTGACGAAATCATTAACCTCATCTTGCGGTTGTCTAGAGATGACAAGACCAGTGTTTTGTTTGCTACCCATGATTACAGACTGTTAGACAAATATCCCGGGAGGGTGCTCATCTGTGCTCAGAATACTATACAAGAGGGTGGATCATATATGACGGAAGAAGCAGATGAAGGTAGCATATATGACTAAGAAGGCTATGATGATCGGTCCGGATTTTCTGACAATGTGTGCTTTTGACTGATTTTGATGGCTTCACGACGGGCTTTTGGAGAATTTTTTATGGCCCATAATTTATCCCTTGCATTGGCCAAATGGATTTCAAGGTCAATCATACGTAGAGGGTAATCTTCACCATATCGAAATCCATAAAATTGATGTTCCATTGGACTGAGCAACCACGGCTGATGAATCATGGCCGGAGATGGCAGATTAGCTAACTCTGGAACCCACGTTTTTGTAAACTCAGCATTTTCATCGAATCTCAAGGCATTTTTGACGGGGTTGTATGTCCTTATTGTATGTATACCCGTCACACCGGCCTGCATCTGCACCTGGGGGAAGTGTATGCCCGGTTCGAAGTCTAAAAAATGACGAGCTAGATGGACACTTCCATTTTGCCACGGCTGCCAAAGTGCCTGAGTCCAAAAGCTTAGAACCATGGCACGCATTCTGAAATTGAGGTAACCCGTTGTGTTCAGGCATCGCATACATGCATCGATGAGCGGAAAGCCGGAAAGGCCAAGACGCCATCGTTCATAGAATTCAGGGTTAAACTCGGTGTCAATATCCGCAAAAGCTGCATTTTGAGATCTGTATTCCATCTCTACTTCCATTTCAAACTTTTGAATGATGTGGCATCTCCATCGTAGTCGTTTCCCAAATTCTGAGAAAGCTTTTTTATGATGGCTTACTTTTTCTAGTCTTTGCAATACTTCTCTTGTGGATAGGCAGCCCCACGCCAGATAAGGTGATAGACGACTGCAAGACGACCGACTTTCTAAAGGCCTGGATATGTGCCAATTGTACTGTCGGCCTCTACGCTCAAAAAAGGATGCCATGATACCTAATCCCTTTGACCTGCCTCCGGATTGTAAATGGTCATCAGATGGTTTGACAAGTTGAGCTGCAGTATGGAACTTCAATCTGCTATTTTTGTGTAGGTCTAAAAGCGATGCACTCGACCAGTCTATATCTATGATCGGTTGACTCATGTAATCTTGCCAATGCTGCACCCAGTTGGTTCTATTCCGGATACCTCTTTGGATGCCATCGACTTCAAACTCTTTCCAGGTTATGCCTTGGGCTATTGTCCACTTTTTGATGGACTTATCCCTGTCATAGGTGATTCCCATACCATGTTCTCTATGCGAATAGATAAACTTGATATTGTGAATATGAGAAATGGCACTCAGGCATGTCAATGCCGCCCCCCTAAAAATATGAATAGGTGGAAGGCGGTGTCCGGTTAAAAATTGATCAAAATCGACAAGGCTCTCTAAAACGAACTGATGGTGGCGATCGCTATAATGAGGATCACGCCAGACATCATCCTCATCGATATACAAAAGTACAATAGGAAGACCTTGCTCTATCGCTGCTACCAATGGAGCGTGATCAAACCACCTGATGTCGCGCTTGAGCCAAACAATTTGTATTTCTTTATGAGTTCTCACAAGAGACATACGCATAACATATAATTTTTGTTTATATTTGGAACTGCATATTATTATGAATTGTGGTATGTATTTTGTCAAATACACCTTTCATTAAACCTAAGAGATCAATGGCAAATGACATAAAACTTGATTACATCCATAGCCTGGTGCAAGATGAAGACATGGTAAAAGACCTCCTATCTACGTTTTATGAAGATGGTCCCAAAGACTTTGCAATTCTGGAAAAAGCTATAGAGGATGAGGATTATGAACAGGCCAGAATCTATTCCCATAAGCTAAAGTCATCGCTTGCTGTATTCAAAGTCGAGCCATTGCGTTCATCATGTGAGCAAATTGAAATGAAATGTAAATCAAAAGAAGGTTTTGATACTATAGGAAATGAAGTTAATGGTATAAAGGACGATATGTCAGATTTATTCGATCGATTGAAAAGTATGCTATAGTCCATATTGTATCATTTTCTCAAATAGAAAATCAAAGGCTTTTTGAGTTGACTACATTTTGTCAGTAGCAAGCTCTAAGGCGCACTAATTCCTGAAATAAGGACTTTGGAATTGTCTCTTTCCCTCTTTCTTGCATCAGCGATGCGGAGTGGGTCGCGAGCGTATGCGAGAGAGTCCGCAGGACCGAGCGAACAGCGAGCCCTAAAGAGTCTAAAAATAGTCATCTTAATGTTCCCAAGTCTTGCTCTTTTGAGCAATATCTTCGACAAAAATTACTTACGTAGTTTGGCTACCCTTGATGCCATCTTCAAAGTCTAGACCGCTGCACTGCTTGATAATTTTACTTTATACTTCCTGCTTCATCGGTCGCGTAGCACTTGAGGCTACGCTCTCTCTTCAGCACTCGTCTAAAGTAAAATTCTCTAAGCTCTAGCTCT